>CAZTNO010000290.1:0-3418 GCA_964614865.1 uncultured Clostridia bacterium | reverse complement strand
GGGAAGAGAGAAAAATCGGTTCGGGCAATGGCCGGTTCATCAGATTTCTCCCAAAACCGACACCAGTCGGTCAATATCGGGTTGGCTGTGCATCTCGGTGAAGGCGACCAGGATTTCTCCGGTCAGCTCGGGGAAAAACCACTTCAGCGGAATGCCTCCCAGGATCTTGTGCTCGCGCAGCCTTGCCAGCAGGGCATCGGAGGCGATCCCGGGCAGCGAGATCGTCACTTCGTTGTAAAAACCGTGGGCGAAGGCGACCTTCACCCGGGGCATCTTCTCCAGCCGGGACACGAAATAGGCGGCATGCTGGTGGCACTGCCGCGCCACGTCCATCAACCCCCGCCGGCCGAGCGCCGCCAGGTACATTCCGGCCCGCACGGCGCACCACGCCTGGTTGGAACAGATGTTGGACGTCGCCTTTTCGCGCTTGATGTGCTGTTCGCGGGTGGAGAGGGTGAGCACGTAGCCGCGTTTTCCGTCGACGTCGAGGGTCTGCCCGACCACCCGCCCCGGCATCTGGCGCAGAAACTCCTCGCGCAAGGCCATGAAGCCCAGCGTGGGCCCGCCAAACGAGAGGGGCAACCCGAAACTCTGGGCCTCGCCGACCGCCAGGTCGACGCCGCAGGCCCCCGGAGAGGTGAGCATGGCCAGCGACATCGCCTCGGCGACCACCTGGACGACGAGCGCCTTGGCCCCGTGGACCTGCTGGCTGATGGCGGTTCCATCCTCGACCACGCCGAGGAAGTTGGGCGACTGAAACAGGAACCCGGCCGCAGGGGTGGCCAACTTGGCCTGGAGATCGGCCTGGTCCACCCGGCCGGAGGCGCGGTCCCAGTTCACGGTCACCAGCTCGATATCGAGGTTACGCACGTAGGTGCGCAGGATCTCCAGATACTCGGGGTGAAGGGTCTCTGCCACCAGCACCCGGTTGATCCCGCTCTTGCGCACGATGAGCAGCAACCCCTCGGCCGCCGCCGTCCCCCCGTCGTAAAGCGAGGAGTTGGCCACGTCGAGCCCGGTCAGCTGGGAGATCATGGTCTGGTACTCGAACATGGCCATCAAACTGCCCTGGGACACCTCGGGCTGATAGGGGGTGTAAGGGGTCAGGAATTCGGCCTTGCCGCTCAGAGAGTTCACCACCTCGGGGATGAAGTGGTTGTAGGCCCCGCCGCCGAGGAAACTGAGATGATCGGGGAAGGTGTTGGCGGCGGCGAAGGCCTTGAACCGGGCGATCAACTCGGGTTCACTGAGGGCCCCGGGCAATCCGGCCAACGGAAAGTGACAGCCTGCAGAGGAGATGCAGTGGAACAACTCGTCGGTGTGCTGGATGCCCAGAAACCGGCGCATCTCCTCCCGGTCGGTCTCGGTCAACGGCAGGTAGTGCATGGCCGTCCCCTTTTCAGCTGAGGCCCTGGATATACTCTTCGTACTGCGCCTGGGTCATCATGGCGGCCAATTCGGTCGGGTCGTCCAGTTTGAGACGGAACAGCCAACCCTCGCCCAGAGGCGACTTGTTGACCAGTTCGGGAGTGGCGGAGAGTTGCTCGTTGGCGCCGGTGATGGTGCCGCTGAGCGGAGAATAGACATCGGACACGGCCTTCACCGACTCGATGTTGCCGCAGGGGGTCTCTTTCTTGCACACCTTGCCGATGGCGGGCAGTTCGACAAACACGACGTCGCCAAGCTCTGCCTGGGCATGATCGGTGATACCGATCACGACCTCGTCCCCTTCGACCCGAACCCACTCGTGCGTCTTGGTATACTTCAGACCTTCCATGTTACTGGCCTCCCATGTTGTGTGATATTGCCAAAGCGGGCCTGTCCACGCCCGTCACTTCTGCCTTTTGTAAAACGGAGTCTCCACCACCCGGGCCAGGAGTTTGTGGTCCCGGATTTCGACCTGGAACTCGGTCCCCACCTGGCATCGATCGATCGGCAGGTAGGTCATGCCGATGGCTTTTTTCAGGAAGGGCCCATAGGTGCCCGAGGTGACGGTGCCGAAGGGCTTTCCGTCGATCCAGACCGGGTAGCCATGACGGGCGATCCCCTTGTCGACCATCTCGAAACCGACCAATTTGCGGGTGAGCCCTTCGTCTTTCTGCTTCTGCAGGGCCTCTCGCCCGATGAATTCGCCTTTCTTGAGCTTCAGGATCCAACCCAGATCGGCTTCCAACACCGAGTGCTGGTCGTCGATGTCGTTGCCGTAGAGGGCCATCTTGGCCTCCAGGCGCAGGGTGTCGCGGGCGCCGAGGCCGGCCGGGATGACCCCGTATTTCTTGCCCTTTTCGGCCAGAACCAGAAAGAGGTTGCTGGCAAAAGCCTCGTCTCCCTGAAAGTAGAGCTCGAAGCCATCCTCGCCGGTGTAGCCGGTGCGCGAGATGATGGCCGGCTGACCGAGCACTTGGCCCAGCTTGAAGTGGTAATAGGGCATGTCGGAGAGGAGGGTGTCGGTGACCTCGGCGACCAGCTTCTCGGCGGCGGGGCCCTGGATGGCGATCTGCGAGTAGGATTCGCTCAGGTTGTCGATCTGCACGTCGAAGTGACCGGCCTTGGCTTTCATCCAGGCGAAGTCTTTGTCGAGGTTGGCGGCATTGACCACCAGGAAGTAGTCGGTTTCGCTCATCATGTAGACCAGCAGGTCATCGACGAAGCAGCCCGTTTCGGTGAGCAGCCCCGAGTATTGGATTTTGCCCGGGACCAGTTTGGCTGCGTCGTTGGAGGTCAGGTACTGCACCGCGGCCAGGGCCTGGGGGCCGTGAAAGCGGATCTCGCCCATGTGGGAGACATCGAAAAGCCCCCCGGTGGTACGGACGGCGACGTGCTCGGCATTGAGGCCGGAGTACTGCACCGGCAGGTCCCAGCCGGCAAAATCGACCATCTTTCCATTCAACTCGTAGTGCGCTCGGTTGATTCTCGTCTTTTTCATGGCGTGGCTCCTTGCGGGAAACAAAAAAGTAACACAGGCCGCAACAAAAATCAAGGGCGACAAGGCCCCCTGCCGGGCGGGAAACCAGAGAACGGTCGGCCGGGCCGGGTTGCCCTGCCACCCTTGCCATTCCGGCGGCCTTGGGGTACAATCGGGGCGATGAAAAACCCACTGGCCCACCTGTTCAAGAGCAAGCCCAAAGAAGAGAAGAAGCCCCGGACGCAAACCGTGTTCCGGGAGTATTTCGAGCTGATCACCGAAACGCTGGTTTACGTCTTCTTCATCATGACCTTCCTGCTGCAGTCCTTTGTCATCCCCTCGCCATCGATGGAAGACACGCTGCTGATCGGCGACCACCTGCTGGTCGACAAGGTCGCCTATTCCCGCTCGATCAGCCCGGTCGACCGTTTGCTGCTCCCGCAAAAAAAGATCGAACGGGGCATGATCGTCACCTTCAAGGCCCCCCCCGACATGGAGAAGGAGTACGTCAAG
>CAZTNO010000289.1:0-3429 GCA_964614865.1 uncultured Clostridia bacterium | reverse complement strand
TTGAACTCGCTGCCCTGATTCTCGACATCGGAGACGGCCAAGTAATGGGTCTCGCCGCGGGCCACACGGCTGGCGAGCCTCTGCTTGATCACCTTCCACTTGGCCGGGATACGCCCCAGGAGTTCGTGGTTGAGCACGATCGAGTCGGCCGATGCCTGTTCGGGTGCGACCGATTGCATGTCGTAGATGAACTCCCAGTCGATCGGGCCGATCTCCTCACGACGGGTCATGTCGATCAGTTTCTTCACAGGGCAACCTCCGGCGGATTCAAGCCGATTGTACCCGATTTTCCCGGCCAATGGCAACCTTGATCGGTTCCTGGGTTCTCTGCCGCCCTCCCCCTTGCCACTCCAGCCCGGCCGTCCCCCTGTCGGATTCTCTTAATTCCTGGCAAAAGAGCAGGCAGGGGCAGGCTCCGGCAAGAAAGGTCCCCCCAGATCTCGGCCAGGGGGCATTGACAGCCAGCCGGAATCGCGCTATAAAATGGATTCGTGGCCTTTCCGCCACCTCATTCAGGAGAATCGCAATGAATGCCGCAGTGACCACTCCACTCTGGGTCTGGATCGTGTTCAATCTGTTCGTGGTGGCCATGTTGACCCTGGACCTGGGCCTGGCCCATCGCCGGGGAGCTCATGCCATCAAGGTCAAGGAAGCCCTGTGGATGTCGCTGTTCTGGGTTTCCCTGGCCATCGCCTTCAACGTGCTGGTCTTCTTCTGGCGAGGCCCCACCCAGGCCATGGAGTTCCTCACCGGCTATCTGGTCGAGGAGTCGCTCTCGGTCGACAACCTGTTCGTCTTCCTGATGCTCTTCTCCTACTTCAAGGTCCCCTCCGAGTACCAACACAAGGTCCTGTTCTGGGGCATCCTGGGGGCAATCGTGATGCGGCTCTCCTTTATCCTGATCGGCATCGCCCTGCTGGAGCGTTTTCACTTCCTCCTCTACGCTCTCGGCGCCCTGCTGGTGGTGTCGGGGATCAAGATGGCCTTCAAGGGGGAGGAGGAGATCCACCCCGAAAAGAATCTGGTACTGCGTTTCGCCCGCAAGGTGTTCCCGCTCACCCCCAACTACGAAGGGGACCGCTTTTCGGTGGTGAAACAGGGGCGACGGCTGTTCACGCCGCTGCTGGTGGTGCTGCTGGTGGTGGAAACCACCGACATCGTCTTCGCCATGGACTCGATCCCGGCGATTCTGGGCATCACCCACAACTCGTTCATCGTCTATTCCTCCAACATCTTCGCCATCCTGGGGCTGCGGTCGATCTTCTTCGCCCTCGCCGGGATCATGAACCTGTTCCGTTTCCTGCAGCACGGCCTGTCGCTGGTACTGGTCTTTATCGGGATCAAGATGCTGATCAGCAGCTTCTACAAGATGCCGGTGGCGCTTGCCCTGGGCACCGTGGCCACCATCCTGGTATTGTCGGTGGTTTTATCGCTGCTGTTCCCCGAAAAAACCGAACGCCGGGATCCGACCGAGGAATGACCGCCGCCCGCGACCGTACATCGAGCTGAGTTTCACCCGAGGAGGTGCCTGTGGAAGGCTTATTCGCCGGCCTGCTGGCCATGACCTGGAAACACCTGGTAATGATTGGATTCGGCGGGGTATTGATCTACCTGGCCATCCGCAAAGAGTACGAACCGGCCCTGCTGCTCCCCATCGGCTTCGGAGCCATCCTGGTGAACATCCCCCTGTCGGCTGCCATCGACCAGGGGACCACCCACGGCGCCCTCTCCATCTTCTACCGGGCCGGCATCCTGACCGAGATCTTCCCCCTGCTGATCTTCGTGGCCATCGGGGCCATGATCGACTTTTCCCCCCTGTTTCGCAAACCGATCCTGATCCTGTTCGGCGCCGCCGCCCAGTTCGGCATCTTCTTCACCATGATGGCGGCAACCCTGCTCGGCTTCAACCTGCGCGAAGCGGCCTCGATCGGCATCATCGGCTCGGCCGATGGCCCCACCTCGATCTACGTCGCCTCACAACTGGCGCGTAATCTGCTCGGCCCCATTTCGGTGGCAGCCTACTCCTACATGTCGCTGGTCCCCATCATCCAGCCCCCGGTGATCAAGTTGCTGACCTCGCGCAAGGAACGGCTGATCCGCATGGACAGCAACCCACTGCAGGTCTCCCGCACCGTGCTCATCCTGTTCCCCATCCTGGTCACCATTCTGGCAGGTCTGGTCGCCCCGGTGTCGGTGGCCTTGATCGGCTTCCTGATGTTCGGCAACCTGGTGCGCGAATGCGGCGTACTGAACAAGCTGTCGCTCGCCGCCCAGAACGAACTGGCCAGCCTGGTCACCCTGCTGCTCGGCATTTCGATCGCCGCCACCATGACCGCCGAGGCCTTCCTGCGTCCATCGACCCTGATGATCATCGGCATGGGGCTGGTGGCCTTCGTCTTCGACACGGCCGGCGGGGTGGTCTTTGCCAAGTTCATGAACCTGTTTCTGAAAAAGAAAATCAATCCGATGATCGGCGCCACCGGCATTTCGGCTTTCCCCATGTCGGCACGGGTGATCCACACCATGGGGTTGAAAGAGGACCCCACCAACTTCCTGTTGATGTACGCCATCAGCGCCAACGTGGCGGGACAGATCGGTTCGGTGATCGCCGGCGGCATGATCCTGGCCCTGGTCCACTAGGAGAGAACATGAACCCCACTTCGGTCGAGTACTTCCGTCAGGCGCTGTGGATCTCTGTCAAGAGCATGGGGGGGTTGTTCGTCTTCATGGGGGCCTTCCTGTTGCTATTCCCCCTGCTGGTCCGCCTGTTTCCCCAAAAGAAGGAGCCGTGACCCCGACCGCTTAACCGGAAACCGGCAAGACGACCCGCTCGATCTCGCGGATCTGGTCGCGGTACAGCGAGTTGACGTGTTCGCCGTAACTGGCGATGAGTTGCAGGATTCCGCGCGGCGCACCGGCGGGATCGCTGCCGTTGAGCCGGTCGCCGGCATCCCCCAGTCCCGGCAGGATGTAGGCCTTCTCGTTGAGTGCCGGATCCATCCACAGGGTATAGACCTCGGCCTCGGGCAGCGCGCGGACCACCCGCAAGGCACCCTTGAGCGAGGCGACCACGTTGAAAAAGCGGATAGCACCCGGCTTCAGCCCCAACTTGCGCAGGTATGACACCGTGGTCACCAGGCTGCCGCCGGTGGCGTTCATCGGGTCGGCGAACAGCCAGTCCCGGCCGGCCAGGGTCTCCACCTGCAGGTAGGAGCGCCGCAAATCGAGATTGTAGGCCATGTCCTGCTCGGTACGACGGTCATCGCGGCTGATCTTGAACAGGGCAAATGGCACCGAGATCCGCTGCGAATGGTACTCCTGAATCTCTTTGGCCAGGATCATCGAGGGCAGGAGGGCCGCGCGCAGCAACACGCACATCACCCCGCGACCGGCCAGTGGATCGATGTCGGGGATGCGGTGGACGGCCAC
>CAZTNO010000288.1:0-3433 GCA_964614865.1 uncultured Clostridia bacterium | reverse complement strand
ACTGCGGGGGATCGATTCCGAAATCTTTTGCCTGTACCACCACCCCCGGTATGCCGCACAGGTGCATAATTATCTGGAGTACGACCGTTTCGCCTCCCCCGAAGACATCGTCATCTTCCACTTCTCGATCGGCTCGCCGGTGACCAAGAAGTTCCTGCGCCTGCCCGCCCGCAAGGTGATCGTCTACCACAACATCACCCCCCACCACTTCTTTCTCGACTACCACCGCACCCTGGCCAAGGATTGCTACAAGGGGCGGATCGAGCTGAAGAGCTTCGTCCCCCACGTCGACCTGGCCCTGGGCGATTCCGAGTACAACCGGCTGGAGCTCGCCGAAGCGGGCTTTCCCCGCACCGGGGTGCTGCCCCTGGTGATGGACCTCGGCCAATTCGACCCGCCGGTGGTGCCGGTGTTGCGCGAGCTGTACGATGACGGCAAAACCAACATCCTGACCGTCGGCCGCATCATCCCCAACAAGCGCATCGAGGACGTGGTGAAGACGTTTGCCGTCTACCAGCGTTGGTTCAACCCCGACAGCCGGCTGTTCCTGGTCGGCGAACACCGCGGCTTCGAACGCTACCTGGCGGCGCTGCAGAACCTGATCGTCCAACTCAAAGTTCGCCACGTCCACTTCACCGGACACGTGCCCCGAAGCGAAGCCATCTCTTACTGGAAGCTCGCCCACCTCTACCTTCATCTCAGCGAGCACGAGGGGTTTTGCGCCCCCATCCCCGAAGCGTATCAGGTCGGCCTGCCGGTGGTGGCCTTCGGGGCCGCCGCCGTGCCCGAAACCATGGGCGGAGAAGGCTTGCTGGTCGGAAAAAAGGACTTCCAGCCCATCGCCGCCCTGATCGACACCGTCCTTTCCGATCCCGCCCTCAAACAGGCGGTGATCGAGGGGCAACGCCGAGCCCTGCCGATGTACACCCGGGAACGGACCGGCACCGTCCTGCTGGATTTCCTGCGGAGCCTCGCCGCATGACCCCCTGCGATTCGGTGATCATCCGCTACGGCGAGCTGACCCTCAAGGGCAAGAACCGTCGCCACTTCGAGACCATGCTGCTCCGGGACATCGAGCGTTTCCTGCACCACCAGAAGATTCCGGCCGCAAAGGTACGCCTGGCCCGCGGGCGGATCTACGTGCAGGGGATCACCCAGGTGCCCGATTTTCGCAAGGTGCTGGGGGTCCTCTCCTATTCACCCGCAAGAGAACTCCCCCGCGACGATGAGCAGTTGTTCGCCGCAGTTGGCGAACTCATCCCCGAGGTCAAACGCCACCGCTCGTTCCGCGTCCGCTGCCAACGCATCGACAAAACCTATCCGCAGACCTCGATCCAGATCGAGCGCGAGTTGGGGTCGCTGCTGTTCGAGGCCAGCGGCACCCGGGTCGACCTCGAGCACCCCGCCCTCGATGTGAACGTCGAAATCGGCGAACGCAACTTCTACCTGTTCCACCAGCGGATCGCCGGCCATTCGGGCTTTCCCTTCGGCTCGGCCGGCAAATTGACCGTGCTGCTGTCGGGCGGGATCGATTCGCCGGTGGCGGCCTTCATGATGATGAAGCGGGGGGTCGAGCCGATCCTGCTCCACTTCGGGGTCAGCGCCGAGGAAGAGCAAAAGGTGGCGCGCCTTAAACAGAAGCTCGAAGAGTACACCTCGGGCCGTTCGTTGAAACTGATCGTCATTCCGCGCAAAGACCTTTTCCTGGGCCGCTTCGACGAGCTCTTCGGCTCGCGCTACGAGCCCTACGTGTGCGTGATGTGCAAATCGCTCATGCACCGCACCGCCGGCCGGATCGCCGCCGGGGAAGGGGCGCTGGGCATCGTCACCGGAGACAACCTGGCCCAGGTGGCCTCGCAGACGCTGAAGAACCTGTACGCCCAGCGACAGTGGAGCCGGTTGCCCATCTACAGCCCGCTGATCGCCTTCGAGAAAACCGACACCATCGCCATCGCCCGGGAGATCGGCACCTACGACATCTCGATCACCCCCGCCGCCGGCTGCACCCCGCCCAAAAACCCCAAGACCTCCGTCCCCCCCGAACGTCTGGGCCAGATCATGGCCGAAGTCGGGCTGGCCGGGGAAGACCTCGCTACGGAAACAAATTTTATTTCGGAGATAACATGAAAAAAAAGAACACCAACCCGCCCGCGGCCAAGCCGACTCCTGACTGGTTCAAGGAGGCCATGGAGATCGATTTCGGCCGCTCCACCCCGGTGGCGATCGGGGAACCGGTACAGGCCAAGGTGGTCGCGACCGACCACGATTCGCTGTACCTGGAGCTGGGCCCCCGCCAGGAGGGAGTCCTGAGCCGGACCGAGTTGACCACGGGCGAAGAAGTCCCCAAGGAAGGCGATATCTTGACGGTGGTGGTGACCGGCCGCCGCAACGGTATCTTCCAGTGTACCCGTCGCCTCGGCTCCCAATCGGCCGACAGCGGTCGCCCCCCCCGCATCACCGCCGCCGTGCGCCAGATCCAGGCCGCCTTGCTGGCCAACCTGCCCGTCCAGGGCCGGGTCAGCGAACCCACCCGCGGAGGCTTTTCGGTATCGGTGCTCGGCCTGCGGGCGTTTTGCCCCGCTTCGCAAATGGACGACCGCCCGGGCCGCCCCCCCGAGGAACACGCCGGACAGACCTACGACTTCCTGATTCTGGAATGCGACGAGGATGGCCGCAACGTGATCGTCAGCCGCCGCAAGCTGTTGACCCAGGAATCGCGCCGCCGGGCCGAAAGCCGCTGGACCGAGCTGGAAGTCGGACAGAGTTGCGAGGGGACGGTGACCACGGTGATGCCCTACGGCGCCTTCATCGACATCGGCGGGGTGGAAGGCCTCCTGCACGTCAGCGAGATTTCCCACCAGCGGGTCTCGGACCCTTCCTCGGTGCTTCATCCCGGTGACAAGATGACGGTGGCCATCAAGGACCTCGACCGCGAGAGCCGCAAGATCGCCCTCAGCCTGAAGTCTTTGCAACCCGGCCCCTGGGAGTCGGCAGGCGACCTGATGGTGACCGGACGCGAGATCATCGGCCGGGTGGTTTCCATCAAACCCTACGGCGCGTTCATCGAAGTGGTGCCGGGCATCGAAGGCCTCCTCCACGTGTCGCGCATGGGCGGGGACCGCACCATTCGCCACCCCAAAGAGATGCTCCACGTGGGCGAGACCGTCACCGTTCGCATCCTGGAAGTGGACGTGGAAAAACGCACGGTTTCCTTGACCATGGAAGGGGAAGGGAGCGACTACTCCCGTGACCTGGACAGCCTGCGGCGGGACAACGACCGGCAGGGTGGGGGCGGGATGAACGACCTCTTCTCCGACCTGGAAGGGAAATAGCCCCCTTCACTCTTGCCCCGGAAGCGCCAGGGTGACGCTTCCGGGGACTGACATCCCCCCGTTTTTTCTAGGCGGAAGTCCGAAGAATCTTTTCTGAAGAG
>CAZTNO010000287.1:0-3435 GCA_964614865.1 uncultured Clostridia bacterium | reverse complement strand
TGATAATGAAAGACCTGACCCCAAGGTAGCTTTCGATAAATTTCTCAACTTTTTCACAAGATTTCCCCGGAAACTGGCTTGACAGCTTGCGGCCAGGGTCCTATGATTTTCCCATGGAAGTCACCAGCACGAGCGCGGTCGGAGAGACTCCGCGCGGTTTCTGTCGTTTCCCCCAGCCCCTGGCCGCTCCTTACCTCCCCCATATCCGTCTGGTTCGCGAGATTCCCAAGTAAGATATCCATTCCCCATTCCCTTTTATTGGGACAGGGATATCCTTCAAAATGAGGAACTGAGAAAAATTCGAAATGAGAATAAATGAAAGGAGTTGCTAATGGATGCCTTCAAACTGCGGGATTCACTCATCGAAAGCTACTCCTCCTATATTCGGAGTTATCTCCAGATTCGCGAGCAGCGTCTCAGTGATTTTGTAAACAAGACTCTGGATGATGGCCATCTCTGGCCTCATCCCCTGCTGCAACTCAATCCTTCCTTCGAGTTTGGCGAGAGCATCGAGGAATTGGTCCAGGCAGGCGTGTTACACCCCAGTTGCAACCAGGTCTTCCGGATCAAAAAGGAAGATGCCCCTGGAGGCAAGCCACTACGGCTGTTCCGCCACCAAAGCGAGGCCATCCGGACAGCCAAGCAAGGCCACAACTACGTCCTCACCACCGGGACCGGTTCGGGGAAAAGCCTCACCTACATCATCCCGATCGTCAACCATATTCTGCAAAAGGGGAGCGGCAAGGGCATCCAGGCCATCATCGTCTACCCGATGAACGCCCTGGCCAACAGCCAGTTCGGAGAATTGGAAAAGTTCCTCTGTGCGGGCTATCCCGATGGCAAGGGACCGGTTACCTTTGCCCGCTACACGGGCCAGGAAAAGGATGAACAGCGCCAGCAAATCATCAAGAATCCCCCCGACATCATCCTGACCAATTACGTCATGCTCGAACTGATCCTGACCCGTCCTTTCGAAAAGGGGCTGATTCAGGCAGCCAAGGGCCTGCAGTTCCTGGTAATGGACGAGCTGCATACCTATCGTGGAAGGCAGGGCGCCGACGTGGCCATGCTCATTCGCCGGGTACGCGACCTGTTGGAAGCCCCAAACCTCCAGTGCGTCGGCACCTCGGCCACCATCAGCACCAAGGGCACCTACGCCGAACAACAGGCCGAGATCGCCCGGATGGCCAGCAAGCTCTTCGGTGCCGAAGTACGGCCGGGGCACGTGATCGGCGAATCTCTCCGCCGGCAGACGACGGTGCAGGACGAGCACGACCCGGCCTATCTCGACGACTTGCGCAAGAGGATCACCACTCCCCAGTCGGCTCCCTCGTCTACCGAAGCCCTTTCGCTCGATCCCATCGCCAGCTGGGTTGAAAGCAGCTTCGGCATCGACTGGGACGCGGAAGCTAAGCGCTTCAAGCGGCGCGCCCCCAAACCTTTGAAGGGAGATACCGGGGGGGCCAGGCAACTGAGTGAACTGACCGGACTGCCGGAGAGTGAGTGTGAAACGGCCATTCGCGAGACCCTGGAGGCGGGCAACCGATGCGTTGATGAGCGGATCGGGCTACCCGCGTTCGCTTTTCGCCTGCACCAGTTCATCGGTCGCGGCGATCTGGTGTACGCCTCGCTCGAATCTCCCGAGACACGCTACTTGACCGTCAACGGCCAGCAGTTCGTGCCAGGCGACAAGAACAAGAAGCTTTTCCCCCTGGCGTTTTGCCGGGAGTGCGGGCAAGAATACTACCTGGTGCGCCGTTCGGGGGAAGACAGCAGTGACCTGTGCTCCTATGCCCCGCGAGAGCTCTCCGACGTGGCCAGCAACGACGACGGCACCGCGGGGTTCCTCTTCCAGGCACCCGACAATCCCTGGCCGGAGGCATTCGATCCCAGCCGTTTCCCCGAAGACTGGCTGGAAACAGGCTCCAGCAGGGAACCTCTGAAAAGCAACGTCCGGGACAATCAGCCGCAGATTTCACGAGTCGACCCGCTGGGGCAAGAGACTCCCTCGGGACTGGCCATGGCCTTCTTCAAGGCCCCGTTTCGCTTCTGCCTCCACTGCGGGGTTTCTTTCGAAGCCAGGCTCAAGAGCGACTTTCCCAAGCTCAGTACGCTGAGCGCCGGAGGCCGCAGCACCGCCACCACCATCCTTTGCCTGAAGGCCATCATGGAGCTGCGCGGCGACATGGCCCTGGTGGAGAAGGCGCGCAAGCTGCTCAACTTTACCGACAACCGGCAGGACGCCTCCCTCCAGGCAGGCCATTTCAACGACTTCCTGGAAGTGGGGATCCTGCGCGCCGCGATTTACAAGGCGGTTTTCGATGCCGGCCCCGTCGGCCTGGAGTTTGACGTCCTCGTGCAAAAGGTGATGGATGCCCTGAACCTCCCTTTCGAGCATTACGCCAGCAACCCCGAAGTTTTGTTCCATGCCAGGGACCAGGTGATCAAGGCGTTTCGCAACGTGCTGGGATACCGGATCTTTCACGACCTGAAACGAGGCTGGCGGGTCAATGCCCCCAACCTGGAACAGTGCGGTTTGCTTTCGATCGAGTACCACTCTCTGGGCGAGCTCTGCGCCCACGAGGATGTCTGGGAAAACCTGCATCCGGCGTTGAGCGGTGCTACATCGGAAGTGCGTCAGCGAGTAGCCACCGTTCTGCTCGATTTCATCCGGCGCGAACTCGCCATCCAGGTCGAGTACCTGAACAGTGATTATCAGGAACAGATCCTGAGCCTGAGCAACCAACACCTGATCGAACCCTGGGCCGTCGACGAGAACGAACGGATGGAAAGCGCCTCGATCCTGTTTCCCCGCTCGGTCCGGCAAAAGGAAGATCGTGGCAACTCGTTCCTGTCGGACCGCAGCTCCTTTGCCCAATTCCTGCGGAAGGACTCTACTTTTCGGGAGTATCCGGCGAAGATCTCCGTCAAGGAGAGCGGCGAAATCATCCGCCACCTGCTGGACGCCCTGGCCAAGGCCGGGCTGGTCGAGCAGGTGTTCCCCCCCAGAAACCCGGACGACGTCGGCGGGTACCAGATCAAGGCCGATGCCTTCTGCTGGAAAGCGGGGGACGGCACCCACGCCTTCACCGATCCGCTGCGGGTCACCCTCCTCGAACCCGAAAAGGCCAAAACCAACGAGTTCTTCAAGGAGTTTTACCGGATCGTGGCCCTGGGCACCCAGGGCATCCACGCCCGGGAGCATACGGCCCAGGTGCAAAGCGAAGAGAGGGAGCAGCGGGAAGACGATTTTCGGGAAGCCAAACTGAAGGTCCTGTTCTGTTCCCCCACCATGGAGCTCGGGGTCGACATTGCCGAGCTCAACGTGGTCGGCCTGCGCAACGTCCCGCCAACCCCGGCCAACTACGCCCAGCGCAGCGGCCGCGCCGGCCGCAGTGGGCACCCTGCGCGGGTGTTCACCGCCTGCACCCCGGG
>CAZTNO010000286.1:0-3468 GCA_964614865.1 uncultured Clostridia bacterium | reverse complement strand
GTTTTCCGTACTGAACAACCGGGGTTTAGATTTGCTCCCCTCTGATATTGTTAAAGCCGATGTCATTGGACGAATTTCTCCGAAGCATCAGGATGATTTCACAGAAAAATGGGAAGAGCTCGAAGTTCAAACAGGCAGGAATGGTTTCAATGATCTATTTGGTCATATCCGTATGATTTATGCTCGGGAGAAAGCAAAGCGTAGTCTGCTTGAGGAATTCCAGCAACATGTGCTGAGCGAGAATGTCACGCCGGAAGACCTGATTGAAAAAATCTTGGAGCCCTACGCCAATTCATTCCTCATAGCAAAATCTCAGCAATATGTGTCAACAAAGAATGCTGAAGATGTAAATTATCTACTGAAATGGCTGAATCGCATCGACAACTCTGATTGGTTACCACCGGCGATTCTTTTCCTCTCACAAAAAAAAGACCAACCGGAATATGTCCTGTGGTTCTTTACCAAACTTGAGCGCCTCGCGGCTTATCTTAATATTTGTGCCAAAAATGTCAACCAACGTATTGAACGCTATGCGGAAGTTCTCATTTCGCTGCAAAAGACGCACTCAATGGATATTCCTCTCGCAAGTATCGAACTAACCAAGAGTGAAATCGATGAAATGAAAGACGCCCTTGGTGGTAAAATCTATGAAATGACGGCTCGCCGCCGTAATTACCTTATCCTGCGTTTGGATTCATTCCTGTCAGATGGAGCCGCAACCTATGATCCAACCCTACTGACTATAGAGCACGTTCTCCCACAAACCATCTGCGAAGGGAGCGATTGGGGAAAACTATGGCCCGATCCATACGAGAGGAAGGATTGGGTTCATCGCATAGCGAACCTTGTACCCCTTACACAGAAGCGAAATTCAAAAGCGCAAAACTTCGATTTCGACACAAAGAAAACGGCGTATTTTGGAGGGAAACAAGGGGTGTCGTCATACGTTCTGACTACGCAGGTTCTTAAAACAGACACATGGACACCAACTATTGTTGAGCAACGACAAAGGGACCTGCTCGCGGTTCTGGTTAATGGTTGGGAACTGGTGGATGCCAATAAATAGCTTGCGAGCCCCATTCGTTTTTAGCATTTAGCCAAAGTTTTCAAGTTTGATGACTTTCGTTAGGGGATATCCCAACCGGACGTCAAGGTCGCCCGCTTTTTCCGTCCGTTTAGACCCTCAAAAGGGAATTCTTGACACTTGCTGCCAGGGCTCTAAGATTTTATTCTGACGCATGGCTCCTGGAGGGTTGTTTGCCGCACTGCGCAGCGAGGACGTGAAGGAATACCTGCGGGCGCTGACGATCCACTTCCGGGGCCACCAATCCGGCGAGTACCGGCCCGGGGGGAAGGCGCGCTGGCTACACGCGCGCGCCCAAGGATCGGATCAGGTCGGCCAGGGCGACGGCGGTACCCTCCAGGGTCTCGCAGGAGACGATGCCCGGATGGTCGCTTGCGGTATGGGTGATGCGCTGGTCCTCCAGGTGGTCGACGAACCACTGCGAGGAGACGGCGATCGCCGGGCAGCCCTGCTGCACGAAAATGCTGTGGTCGCCCTGCACCCACTGCGGCCCCTCGCGGACCAGCGCGTGGCGGGAGGTGACCTCCCGGACCGCGGCTTCGATCTGCGGCGGCAGGTCGAACAGCGAGAAGTAAGTGCCCCCCTCCTTGTACCCCGCGCCGTCGATGTTGATGTTGAGCCGGATGGTACCGAATTTCCCCTGGTTTTCGCGCAGGAAGGCCATCTGCCCGGGAACGGCGTAGTAGTCCTCGCCGTTGAAGGCCGCCAGTTCGAGCCGGTTTTTTCCCGCGTAATCCCCCAGCAACTCGGCCAGCAGGAGCAGCACGATCACCCCGGTGGCGTTGTCGATCGCTCCCGGCGTCCCTTTCTTGGCGTCGATGTGGGCGCTGACGACGATGCGCTTGCCTGCGTCCGCCCCCTTCCAGGCGATCACGTTGTCGCCGAACGACGGGATGCGCTGCGCCCGCGAGCGCAGCCGCACTTCCCGGCCCACGCGGGGCAGCAGCCTCTTGCCCTCCGCCTCGGTCATGAACACCGAGGGGATGTCGAAGTCGCCGTCCTCGATCAGGGGAAAGGGGTACACCCCGCCCGCGACCCCGGGGTTGTAGCCGGTGGCGCAGACCAGGGCCGAGGCCCCGCCGGCCTCCAGCAGGGCGACGAGGCGTCGGTGCTCCTCGGGGTTGTAGAAGACGAACCCCTTGGGCATGATCTGCTCGCGGGCCAGCTCGCCGTGAAGCAGCAGGATCTTGCCCCGGACATCGAGCGCCGCCAGTTCGCCCGCCGTCGCCGCCGCCGCCAGCGGGGCGGCAAGGTCACACCCCAGCGAGTAGGGGCTGGGGAAAACCTCGAAAACCTCCGGATCGCAGCGCAGCTCCGCGCCGTTTTCCTGCCAGTCCAGCGCCGGGAAACGTTCGGTCTCGACCGGCCAGCCCAGCGAGCCCAACCGCCCGGTTAAAAACGCCGTCGCCTGCCGGTTGCCCTCGCTGCCCACCGCCCGGTTGCCGATTTTCACACACAGTTCGGTCAGGTATTCCGCACTCTTTTCGATCATTTCGTTTCGCTTCATCTCGTTTCGTTCCTCCCTGGCGTCGCATTCTAGCAGGCCCGCCAAACCTGGGGACAATATGGAGGGTTTGCCGGATTTTTTCTGCGGGCTACCCCAGCGACCTCCAGGGCCGCTTGGCAAAGCCGGCGACTTCGGGTAGTGTTTCGCCATGAAGAGAGACCTCGCTTCAGTCCTCCCCGAGCGGGACGGCCCCTTTGGCTGCCTCGAAGTCGCCCGCCTGATCGGCAAGCATCCGAACACCCTGCGCCAGTACGATGCCTGGGGCTTCATCTCGGCGGTACCGCGCCGTGGAAACGGCTACCGCGCCTACCGCCGCCGTCACGTGCTCGAAGCCCTGCTGGCGGTCAGGGCGCTGCGGGTGAACTTCCAGGAGTGGCACGGGCGGCGGCTGATGCGCGAGATGATCGGGGCCGCGGTGGCCCGGGATTTCCCCCGGGCGAGGGCGGCGCTCGACCGCCATGTCGCCCTGCTGGCCGAGGCAAAAGAAAAACTCGACCGGGCCAAAGCCATCCTGGAGCGCTGGCAGAGCGGCGAGCGGGGGCCCGAGCGCGAGATCGTCGGGCGCTGGCGGGCCGCAAAAGCCATCGGCGTCGCTCCCGACACCCTGCGCGACTGGGAGCGCAGCGGCCTGACCTCCCCTGGGCGCGCAAAAAACGGCCGCCGCCGTTACCGCGGCGCGGACCTCGACCGCTTGTTGGTCATCACGACGCTGCGGGAGGGAGGCAACAGCCTGATGGGCATCCGCAGCCTGTTTTCCGGGCAGCGCCAGCTGGAAGACCTGGGGTTTGCCCGCGACCGCTGGGAGGAGACCTTACATGCGCTGATCGCCGACACGGGCGCGCTCCAGCGCCAGCTGGACGAGCTCCGCCAGGATCCG
>CAZTNO010000285.1:0-3471 GCA_964614865.1 uncultured Clostridia bacterium | reverse complement strand
TGGCGCAGGTGGCGGGTCGAGCGGGGCACCTGCCCCTGGGGCGGCAGGATCCTCAGCGCCGGGGGGAGGGTGGGCGCCTGGGGCCCCCGGGAAGCCGATGCCGAGGCAAAGGCCCGCAGGATCGATCGCTCATCTCCTGGGGAAAGCCCGAAGGCGGTGATCTTGACGTAATAGGGGCCCGTGAGGAAGTTGAGCATCCCGGAGTCGCCGTAGCCCTCGGCGCCGATGGGAAGGAGGTCACCCGCCCGGGGGCGCTCCGAGGCGTAGATGCCGAAGGCGGCCTCGACGTTGGCATGGAGGTAAACCTCGACAGTCACTTCGCTTGCCGGCCGCACGAAGGTGGCCACTGTCAACTCGCGGAAGTCGTAGGCCAGGAAATTCTCGGCCGCACCGTTGATGTACTCGTAGAGGTTGTCGGGGCTGTAGGTTGCCACCGCATCGCGCAGGGTCCATCCGGGCAGGGTCGGGAGCATAGCCTGGCCGGCCGATTCCGCTCCTGCGGGCAGGGTGGGCGCCAGGGTCAACAGCAGCCAGAGCAGCGATGTGGGGGTAAGAAACGAAGGCATTCGGTTTCCCCTGTTCCGGCTCACACCCACCAGGAGGAGGGGAGGCTTTGCAGGGCCAGGATGTCCCGGGCCCGGGGGGCCACGTCGATCCCCTGGGGGCAGGACACCGCGCACTCGGTGCAGCCCAGGCAGTGGATGCCGGCGGGCAGCTCGGCCGACAGGGTTGCCGCGGCGGGCAGGTTGCGGTAGGCGCCGGCGTACATGTACCCGCGCATCAGGTCGGGCAGGGGGAGGCGTTGCCGGCACTGCTGTTCACAGGTGCCGCACTGGTCGCAGAAGTATCCGGTGGTTTTCACCGCCGGCGGCACCAGCAGGGCCCGCTCGGCATCGCTCAAGGCGGGGCTGGCCATCACCTCCAGATCCTCGGCGAGTTGTTCGAAGGTGGTGAAGCCCGGGATGGCGGTGGTGACGCCGGGGTGCTGCAACGCCCAGCGCAGGGCGGCTTTCATGTCGATTTTTTGCGTTTTTTCCTTGTCGAAGTAGACCCCGGCCTGGGTTTTCATGGCGATCACGCCAAGGCCTGCGGCGGCCGCTTCGGTAATCGCCTTTCCCACCTCGGCGTGGTGGCTCTGCAGAAAGTTGTAGGCGGTCAGCACCACGTCGTAAACCCCGGCCTGAACGGCGGCGCGGATCACGTCGGGTTCGTTGCGATGGGTGGTGAGGCCGATGAAACGGGCCTTGCCCTCTTTTTTTACCTTGGTCAGGGCCCCAAGCAAGGGCTCGAACCCCGCCGACTCGGCGCGACTCACACTGTGCAGGTAGAGGATGTCGACGTAGGAGGTGCCGAGGCGTCGCAGGCTCAATTCGAATTTTTCCAGGAAGGCCTCCCCTTTGGTCTCGGGGGTGTAGAGCCCGGTGGTGCGGTCGATGGGCATGCCCACCACCTTGGTGGAGATGATCACCGCTTCGCGCTTGCGGCCTTTCAGCACGCCGCCGATCATCTCCTCGTTGCGCCCCCCCTGGTAGCCGTGGGCGGTGTCGAGGTGGACGATCCCCCCGTCGAGGGCGGCAACGACCACGGCCGGGTTGTCGGCGTTCATCACCCCCATCGACACCAGCGGCAGGGTCAGGCCGGTTTTTCCCAGCACGCGGGTGGCGACCTTGGCGGCCGGGGTTTTGCCCAAAGCGTTCCCGGGGACCGTCGCCGTTTTTTTCCCGGCGATGCCGGGCATGGACATCAGGCCGATGCCGGCAAGACCTGCGGTGCTGCGCTGGATGAACTTGCGGCGGGGAATGCTCATGGTGGGTTCCTCCTGAAATGGTGGTGACCGATTGTAATCCCCGCTCGGCAATAATGTCAATCGCCGGTACGGGGGGGCGGGGGATATGGTAAAATCGGAGGCATGAAAGACGGCGTCCTCATCCTCGATTTCGGCTCCCAGTATACCCAGCTGATCGCCCGGCGGGTGCGCGAGCTCGGCGTCTATGCCGAGATCCACCCCTTCTCTGCCCGCCTGGACGAGCTCGATACCCTGCGGCCGCAGGCCATCATCCTGTCGGGAGGGCCGGCCAGCGTCACCGCCCCCGGCGCGCCGATGGTCGAGCCCGGGTTGTTCGATGCCGGCCTGCCGGTGCTGGGCATCTGCTACGGCATGCAACTGCTGAGCCTGCTACTGGGCGGCAAGGTGGAGCCCTCCAGTCACCGCGAGTACGGCCAGGCCGAGCTGGTTTTGAAGCGCGGCGATTCGCGGTTGTTTTGCGGCGTCCATGCCGGCAAGACGGTCTGGATGAGCCACGGCGATTCGGTACGCCAGTTCCCCCCCGGCTTCGTCGAGACGGCCCGCACCAAGGACGGCACGCTGGCCGCCATCGAGCGGGCCGACCGCCGCTGGTACGCCGTGCAGTTCCACCCCGAGGTGGTGCACAGCGAGGAGGGGCTGGTGATCCTGGGCAACTTCCTGTTCGCCATCGCCGGCCTTGCCAAAAACTGGGACATGAAGGATTTCGTCGCCGAGGAAACCGAACGGCTGGCCCGAATCTGCCGGGGCAAGAAGGTGGTGGTCGGGGTCTCGGGCGGAGTCGACTCGACCACCCTGGCGGTGCTGCTGCACCGGGCAGCGGGCCGTCAGGTGCGACCGATCTTTGTCGACAACGGTCTGCTGCGCCTGAACGAGGCGGCCTTCGTCAATCGCACCCTCCGGGAACTCGGCCTCGACGTTCAATTCATCGACGCCCGCGATGTGTTCCTCTCCCGCCTGGCCCGGGTCGTCTCTCCCGAGCGCAAGCGCAAGATCATCGGCAAGGCATTCGTCGACGTGTTCTACGGGGGGTTGAAAGACTTCGACTTGCTGGCCCAGGGCACCCTCTACCCCGACGTGATCGAGAGCAACCCGGTGGCCGGGCCCTCGGCGACCATCAAGACCCACCACAACCGGGTGCGCGAGGTCAAAGCGCTGGAACGCCAGGGGCGGATCCTCGAACCCTTCCGCTTCCTGTTCAAGGACGAGGTGCGCCAGGTGGCCCGTCTGCTCGGCATCCCGGCCGCGGTGTTCGGCCGCCACCCCTTCCCGGGGCCGGGGCTGGCGGTGCGGGTGGTCGGCGCGGTCACCGAAGAGAAACTCGACCAGCTGCGGCAGGCGGATGCCATCTTCATCGACGAACTGGAGCAGGGCGGGCAGTATGACCAGGTGTGGCAGGCCTTCGCTGTCTACCTGCCGGCCCGCTCGGTGGGGGTGATGGGCGACGAACGGGCCTACGGCGCCACCATCGCCCTGCGGGCGGTGACCAGCGTCGACGGCATGACCGCCGGCTGGGCCCGCTTGCCCCCCGCGCTGCTGGACCGCGCCGCCAATCGCATCGTGCGCGAGATTCCCGGGGTCAACCGGGTGGTCTACGACATCACCTCCAAGCCCCCCGCCACCATCGAGTGGGAGTGAGTCGCCCGGCATGGCCTTTCGCTAGTCGC
>CAZTNO010000284.1:0-3476 GCA_964614865.1 uncultured Clostridia bacterium | reverse complement strand
ACAGGATCGGGAGATCGTGCCCCGACAGGATTCGCCGGGCAACCTCGGGACCATCCAGCCCTGCGCCCAGGTCGACGTCCATCAGGACCAGATCGTAGGCCCCCGGATCGGCATCGATCCGCTGGATGGCTTCAGCGCCGCTGTGCGCCCCCTCGACCTGGTACCCCTGGCGTTGCAAGGTGACCGACTCGCTCATGGCGATGATGGCATCGTCCTCCACCAGCAACAGGTTCTTGCGAGTCTCCATTCGTCCACCTCCGTCCAGGGGGGCGATCGCCGCGGGTGCCCCACCCTAACACGTTCGAGCGCCCAAAAGCAAGGGCGATGGTGGGGATTGGAAAGGCATCCCGGTGAGTGGCCTTTGACTCTCCTTGCCCGTATTGGCGGTTACCCCGTTTTCCCGTATAATCGGGTCGCCACGGGGTGCCGAGGAGTATTCATGAACGATGCGCAACCGATCCTGGATCGCCTGGAAAAAGGGGGAGCAAGACCCGGCCGCGACGAGATGGTCACCTTGCTGGCGATCGAGGATGCCTCCCTGCTCGAACGGCTGTTTCGCCTGGCCTACCGGATCAAGGTCGAAAACGTGGGGGCCAAAGTCTATTTCCGGGGTTTGATCGAGTACAGCAACCTGTGTGAAAAGGATTGCTTTTACTGCGGAATCCGCTCCAGCAACCCATCGGTCCACCGCTACCAGATGGCCGACGAGGAGGTGCTGGCAGCAACCGACTGGGCCCATCAGAACCGCTACGGTTCGGTGGTGCTTCAAGCCGGCGAGAGGCAGGATCCGCTCTTTGTCGACTCTATCGCCCGGCTGGTGGCCGAGATCAAGCGCCGCAGTGAGAACCGCCTGGGCATCACCCTGTCGCTCGGCGAGCAGAGCGAGGAAACGTTGCGCCGGTGGTTTGCCGCCGGAGCCCATCGCTACCTGCTGCGCATCGAAACGGCAAACCAGGAGCTTTACGCTCGCCTCCACCCCGGCGACCACTCCTGGCAGGCCCGCCGCGATTGCCTGGAAACGCTGGGCCGGATCGGTTTCCAGGTCGGTACCGGGGTGATGATCGGCCTCCCCTGGCAAACCCTGGAGGATCTCGCCGACGACATCCTGTTTTTCCAGCAACTCGACGTGGGCATGATCGGCATGGGGCCCTACCTTCGACACGAGGGGACACCGCTGGCCGCCGGGGCACCCGACCTGGAACGCGAGCGCCAGCTGCTTTTGGGGCTCAAGATGATCGCCGTCACCCGCATTTTTCTGATGGACGTCAACATCGCTTCGACCACCGCTTTGCAGGCCCTGCGCGACGAGGGACGGGAACTGGGGCTCAAGGCCGGGGCCAACGTGATAATGCCCAACATCACCGACACCAAGTATCGGGCCGATTACAAGCTCTATGAAGACAAACCCTGTCTGGACGAGAACGCCAACCAGTGCCGGCAGTGTTTGGGAGAGCGCATCGCCGCGATCGGCGAGACCATCGGCTTCGACGAGTGGGGCGACTCGCCGCACTTCCGCAAACGCGGGAAATAGACGATCCCCGGGTACCGAGCTTCCGCAGGCTCCTATCCCTGCCGGGTTTCCGTCTTGATCCACTCCTGCCAAGTCGTCAGCGTTTGAAATCGCTCCCCACGTAGCGGCTCCAGACGCGGGCGATCTGGCTCAAGGCCGCCATCGGGCTGGGGCCGTAGGCCAGCACGCCGTCCGGATGGCCGGCCATGACCACCAGCCCCTGGGGAGATTTGCTCACGCAGGCCTCGATTTCCTCTGCCATCTCGGGGGTGCCGTTGGCCGCCCGGCTCGAGGTGGCAGGGTAACCGGCCCCGAGCAATTCCCGCCACAGGGGGGGGTGATGGAGATGGATCACCGCCCCGATCTGCGGGCTACCCTGGTAAAGGGCGGCGTGGGTGACCGCCTCCGAAGATGGCGAAATGGGCCCCGCGCTGATCACGGCAAAACGGTCGAAAACCACTTCGAGCACCCGGACGTAGTGACGCCCGTCGAGAATGGGCAAATGCCCCGTCTGCGATCCGGTGATGAGAAACTGCGGGCTGGAGGTGACCAAAAACCGCGGGTAGCTCCGGCGCACCGACACGTTGCCGTAGCCCAGCCCGTCGGAGGTGACCCCGATCAGCCGGAGGGCGAAGAGCGGGCGGCGAACCCGCTCGAGCGAGCGGTATTCGCCTTCCGGCACGGGTGGCGTTTCGCGGTGACCCGACATGTCGTAGCGAATGATCCCCTCGTGGGTCGATTCCATCTTTTCTCTCCCATCGCCGATCATAGCCCAAGTCGGTCCTGTCGACAACCTTGCCGCTGGAGGTTGCTCCCGGCCCCCTTTTTCAATATACTCCATTATCCCGGGCCCACGATCCCGGGTCAGCGGAGGCATCCCCATGACAACCGTAGCGAACCTGGCAGATATCGATGGACTGGTCGACGAAATCAGCCGAAGGGTCGTTGACCGCTTGCGTTGCCAGGGGTTTTTGCCCGAGGCCCCCGAGCAGGCCCAGGAAAAAGCCCGTTCTCCGATGGTCGCTGCCGCAAGCGCGCAACCGCCTGCCAGCTCCCCCCCCATTCCCGGGGTCGATGCCGAGCTGGCTGCCCGGATCGACCATACCCTGCTCAAACCCGGCAGCACCCGGGAGGAGCTGGTGAAGGTCTGCCGTGAAGCCCGAAAATACGGTTTTGCCACCGTCTGCGTCAACTCGGCCAACATCCCCCTGGTGGCCGGAGAGCTTTGGGGAAGCCCGGTCATGCCCATCGCCGTGGTCGGATTCCCGCTGGGGGAAGCCACCCCCCAGGCCAAAGCGTTCGAAGCCAGAGAAGCCATTGCTGCCGGGGCCCGGGAAATCGACATGGTGATCAACCTCGGCCAGTTGAAGTCGAAAGATTACCGCGCGGTCACCAAAGACATCGAGGCGGTGGTGGAGGCAGCGACCCCCCACCCGGTGAAAGTGATCCTGGAAACCTCGCAGTTGACCGACGAGGAGAAGGTGATCGCCTGTGCCCTGGCCAAGACGGCGGGAGCTGCCTTCGTCAAGACCTCGACCGGTTTTGCCGGCGGTGGAGCGACAGTCGAGGACATCGTTTTGATGCGCCGGGTGGTCGGCCCCGAAATGGGGGTGAAGGCCTCGGGCGGCGTCCGCACCCGGCAAGACGCCTTGAAGATGATCGAGGCGGGCGCTGACCGCATCGGCGCCTCGGCCAGCGTGGCCATCGTCACCCTGGCGGGTCTTCCCCAGAATCCCGCCGGAACGGAACTGGATGACCCCCTGAAGTATTGAGCGGGGCCCCCTTCGAGACCTTCCCCCCAAACCCCGCGAAAAGGGGCTAGCGGATCGGTAGCAAAACGAAGATCAGCGGGTCCCACAGGGCGTGGGAGACGAGGCCCGGGACCAGCGAGCGGCGCCACCAGTACATCGCCCCCCAGAACACCCCGCACACGGCCGCGGCCACCGCGGGGCTCACCCCGCGCACG
>CAZTNO010000283.1:0-3491 GCA_964614865.1 uncultured Clostridia bacterium | reverse complement strand
GCCGGGTGAACGTACGGGTGATCGCCGCCACCAACAAGGACCTGGAAAACGAAATCGGCAGAGGCAACTTCCGCCAGGACCTCTACTTCCGTTTGAACGTGGTGCCGTTGCTCTCGCCCGCCCTGCGCGAGCATCAGCAGGATATCCCCGAACTGATCACCCACTTCATCGAGTACTTCCAGCAGGAGAACAACTACCGCAAGCGCCGTTTTGCCCCGGAGGCCCTTTCCGCCCTGATCGCTGGCGAGTGGAGGGGCAACGTGCGCGAGTTGCGTAACCTGGTGGAGCGGTTGCTGATCATGACCCCGGGCGACGTCGTCACCGTCACCGACCTGCCCGCCGAGTTCCACACCCGGGCCCCCGAAGCGGCGGTCGATTTCGTGACTGCCGGGACCTGGAAAGAGTTTCGCCACCAGGCGGAGAAGAGTTTTTTGCAGGCCAAGCTCAAGGAGTGCCGCTACAATATCGCCCGGACCGCCCGGGAGATCGACTTGCCCCGCAGCAACCTGTATAAAAAGATCGAGAACCTTGGTATAATCATCCCCGAAAATCGGGAAGCGGACGACGAGTCGCCTTCCGCCTAGCGCGGGGGGAGGAAAGTCCGGGCTCCGCAGGGAAGGGTGATCCCCAACAGGGACTCCCCGCCGCAACGTGGCGGGTCAGGAAAGTGTCACAGAGAACAGACGGCCCGCAAGGGACCCCCCTCCGGGGCCGCGGGTCACGGTGAAAAGGTGAGGTAAGAGCTCACCGTTCCGGCCGGCGACGGGCGGAACTGAGACAAACCCCACCCGGAGCAAGACCAAATGGGGGGTGAATGTGTAGGCTTTCCCGGCCGAGAGTGCCCCCGGGTTGGTCGCTTGAGCTGTTCCGCAAGGGGCGGCCCAGATAAATGACTCGATAGAACAGAACCCGGCTTACGGTCCGCTTCCCGATTTTCACCGTCGCCGGTGTTCACCGTTTCCGGTGTTCCAGCAGCAACTTCTTGAGTTCGTTTTTCCTGACCAGACCCGATTCCACCAAATGGCTGGCCAGTTCGCTCCACGAATTCCACCCGGTGGTTTCCCGATCCTTGCGCAGGCCTCCCCCCGCGATCACCACCACCACCTCGCCCCGGCGTTGGGTTTCGGGCAGCAGGGTTTTTGCCTGGGCCAGGGTGCCGCGATGAAACGTCTCGTGGCTTTTGGAGATTTCGCGAGCGATCACGCAGGGGCGGTCGCCCAGGATCCGGGTTGCGTCGTCCAGAAAGGGGATTACCCGCAGGGCCGTCTCGTAGAAGACCAGGGTCCAGGGAAAATCGGCCAGTTCGGCCAGCACCTTGGAGCGTTCGCCGGCGGTGCGCGGCGGGAAACCGTAGAAGAGGAAGCGCGCCGAATCGAGGCCCGAGGCGGTCAGGGCGGGGACCAGGGCGGTCGCACCGGGCAGCGGGATGACCGGGATGCCCTGGGCGATCGCTTCGCGGACCAGCAGCGCCCCCGGGTCGGAGAGGGCGGGGGAGCCGGCATCGGTGGTCAGGGCGGCGTTTTTCCCTTCGATCTGGCGCAGGATCGCCGGGGTCTGTTGGCGTTCCTTTTCGGCGAACAGGCTGACCATGCGCTTGCCGGTGATGCCCAGGTGGCTGAGCAGGGTGCGGGTGCGCCGGGTATCTTCGGCGATGATCAACTCGGCCACCCGCAGCGTCTCGATGGCCCGCAAGGTGATGTCACCCAGGTTGCCGATCGGGGTCGGGACCAGGAATAAAGGCAAAACCGGCGACCTAGCGGGCCAAATCGCGCAGGTAACGGAAATCGAGCCCCACCGTGCGCGCCGACAGCTTGGCCACCGGGGGCATGGTGCGCTTGTACTGGGAGCGGACGATCAGTTGCCGCACGCGGGCCACCTGGTCAGGGGGGAACCCCTGGGCGGAAACCTGGGCGGGCGAAAGCCGTCGGTCGACCAACTGGACCAGGATCTCATCCAGCTCGCGGTAGGTGATCCCCAACTCCCCCTCGTCGGTTTGGCCGGGCCAGAGGTCGGCGGTCGGGGGCTTGGCGATGATTTCCTCGGGCAGTTCCAGATACCGGGCCAGCGAAAATACCTGGGTTTTGTAGAGGTCGCCGATGGGCTGGATGGCGGCGGCCGAATCGCCGAACAGCGTGGAGTATCCGACCAGCAGTTCGCTCTTGTTGGAGGTGCCGATCACCAGCGCCTGGCGGCGCACCGAGTGGTCGTACAGGATCGACATCCGTTCGCGGGCGCACTTGTTGCCCAGCACCATGCGGGGCTCGGCGGGGAAGCGGGCGAAGTAGGCGTCGATCTGGGGCGAGATGTCGATCTCCAGGAATTCCACCCCCAGCGACTGGCACAGGGTTTTGCCGTGGTGGGTGCTCTCGGCGGCCGACAGGCGGTAGGGGAGGAGCAGGGCGGTCACCCGCTCGGGGCCCAGCGCGCGGCGGGCCAGGTCGAGCACCACCGCCGAATCGAGGCCGCCCGAAACGCCGAGGATCGCCCCCCGGTGGCCGGTCTTCTGCACAGCGCCAGCGATGAAGCGGGTCAACACCGCGGTGGCGATCGGGTTATCGATCTCGTTCATGGCGAATCCTCTCCAGTTCATGGAGGAGCAGGTCGGGCCGGTCGTCGCGCAAGTAGTTGCCGGTCAGGCGGGCCCGGCGGACCTCTTCGCGGTCCAGCTCGACGTCCAGTACCGCCGGGTCGAATTGCGGCAGGCGGGTTTCGATGCCCTGACCGGCGCGGGCGAAAAAGGAACCGCCCGGGAAGCCGATCCCTTCCTCGAATCCGGTCCGGTTGACAAACAGGAAGTGCTGGCTGAAGAACAGGGCACAGGTGGTGCCCATGGTCTCCCACATCCCGGAAGAGGCAAACCCCCGCTTGCCGAGTCCGCGGTGGGGACTGTTGGAGATCGCCACCACCAGGTCGACCTGCTGCTGGAAATAGAGATAGGCATTGGTCGGAAAGAGGATTTCCCGGCAGATCAGGATGCCGATGCGCAACCCGCCGAGTTCGAAAGTGCGGAACGTTTCGCCCGGCGCAAAGACCATGCCCTCCTGGAAGAGGCCATAGGTGGGCAACTGCACCTTGTCGTGGCGGTGGCAAAGCTCCCCCCCGGCGAAGCACAGGGCCGAGTTGGTGATCCGGCCGGGAATCGCCTCGAAAGGGGCGCCGGTGATGAAGGCGGTTTCCCGGCTCAAGGAGGCCAGTTCGGCGATTTCGGCGCAGGAGGGCGTCAGGGCGAGTTCCTCCGCCAGATCCATCAGGTGGTAGCCGCTCAAGGCTAGTTCGGGAAACACCACCAGGTCGATCCCGTCTTTTGCGGCCTGTTGGAGGTGGCGGCGGTGGGTGTCGAGGTTTCCGGGCAGGTCACCTGGCACAGGCGAGAATTGCACAGCACGGATCTTCATGCCGGCGAATATACCACAATCATCTCCCCGCCGCCACTTGATCCTGACATCCCCCCGTTTTTTCTAGGCGGAAGTCCGAAGAATCTTTTCTGAAGA
>CAZTNO010000282.1:0-3506 GCA_964614865.1 uncultured Clostridia bacterium | reverse complement strand
GCCTCGTGATCGAGGATCACCGGCTCGATGCCCAGACGCTGCAGAAAATCGGCACAGCGCAACGGCAAATCCTCGGTGGTGCCACCGGCGGCCTCGACATCGCCGGCGGGAAAGGTGGCCGCCTGCTCCGGCCAGCGGGCGGAGAGGATTTCGCGGACCCGGGCCCGCTCCTCGAGAAAGAAGGTGACGAAATGGGAGGGGAACGCCCGGGCGAAGAAGTCGGTCAGGTACGGCAAGGTGTCGATGTCGGCGAGGGCCACCGACAGGGTGCGGCGATCGGGATCGCTGGAGAATACGACGAACTCCAGTGCCCAGACGACTTCGGCCGGGATCTGCTCGGCCAGTTTCACCGGGGTTTTGGGCTCCAACGCCACCGGGGCGATGCCGGCCTGCCGGGCCAGGGCGGTGTTGAGGTCGCGCGAGGTGAGGTATCCCGCTTCGATCAGGATTTCACCCAGACGACGACCGCTGGTGGCCTGTTTTTCCAGGGCGATCTGCAGTTTTTCCCGTTCGATCAGGTTGTTCTTCAGCAGCAACAGGCCGAGCTTGAGCCGCCGCATGGTCTTGCGCTCGCCGTTGCGGTAGGCCTCAACCACCTCCGGCCCGATCACCGCGGTGCGACAGTCGTCGGAACAGAACCAGCGCTCCCCGTCGCGAACCCCCGCCGGGGCCGACCAGGGCAAACGAAACCCCCTGGCGGGCAGCTTCGGACAGAGCGGGTTCTCGCAGACCGGGCTCATTCCCCCTCCAGTTTCCGCGAATCGGGATTGTTCAGGTAGCGGCGCAAGCCGATCACCAGCTGCGCTTCGCCGATGGGGACGTTGAGGCGGGTGGCGATCTCTTCCACGGCAAACCCCTGATTGGCCAGGATCAGGATGTCGGTCAGTTGGTCCTGACTGAGTTTCTGGTCCTGGATCTTCTGCTCCAAAAACTCGAGCTCCCGACGGCGCACATCGGCCTGGCCGACCGCTTTTTGCAGCACCGACAACTTCTGTTCCAGCCCACCGCCCAGGTCGTGGGCCAGGGTCTCGGAACGACGCAAAAACTCGGGAAACAGGTTGCCGACCTCGAGCAATTGGGTCAGGCGCTCTTCCAGCTGCCGGATCCGTCGCAGCAGGGTGAAGGCGCCGCCCCCGACCGCCAGAAGGATGGCCGACAACAGCACGGCGATTGCCCACGGCGGCACGTCACACCTTCCGCGAGAGCAATTCGGTGACCATGGCGCTCACCTTGGGCGTTTCGTCGTACAACTCGAAGGTCAACTTTTCCACGTCGATCCACTCCTGGTAGGAGGCCAGCACCCCCCAGGCCGGGTCGCCGACAATGTCGATCACCCGGGTTTCCCAGGGAAAACAGATGCCCGCCGCCTTGGCAAAGAAGTTGGCGATGCGCACCACCGCGGTGCTCAGCTGGATATCGGGGCCGGCCAGCGAATGGTGTTCCTGGATGGCCTCGCCGATTTCCTTTTTGAACCGCCACTTCTCGGCCAAAAAGGCACCCACGTCGGCATGATCGACACCAAACACCGTCTGCTCGGAGACGGTATCGATCGCCCCCGTCTCGATCTGGTTTTTCACCGCGGCAAAGAAACGCTCCGGGTAGAACTGGTACATGGCCAACTTGCCGATATCGTGGGTCAATCCGGCGATGTAGTAGTTCTCGTTGTGGGGAAGCTGGAGCTTTTTTGCCAGGAACTGGGTGAAGTAGGCGGTGGCCAGCGAGTGCTCCCAGAAAATGGTGGTGCGGAACTCGGGGATGGTCTGGTCGTCGACGGTGAACAGGCGGACCATCGAGATCTGCAGGATCAAGTTGCGCAGGGTGGCCAGCCCGAGAAAGTTGATGGCCCCGGTCAGGTTGGTGATCTCCTGGCGGTTGCTGTACAGGGCGCTGTTGCACAGTTTGAGCACTTTGGCCACCATGGCCTGGTCTTTCATCACCAGTTCGGAGACCCTCTTGCCCGATGCCAGGGGTTGCTCCATCAGCTTGCTGAACTCGGCGAAGAGGACCGGCAGGGTAGGCAGCTGTTTCTCTCCCGAAAACAGCCGGACCAGGGTGGCGTGCTTGTCCATCAGGCAAAGATCTCCAGGTAGCGGTCGATCTCGAGCCTGGCCTTCTCCTGGATCTCCTCGATGGTTTGCAGCGACAGGCCGAAGCGTTCGATTTCAAACAGGTCGGGGTGCCCTTTGGCGAAGGCGTAGCCGTTGAGGTGACAGAGCTTGTTGGCCAGGCTCACCGCCGGCACCAGCAGGTTGCTGCCATCGGACTCCTGCGATTGGTGATGAAACACCTCGGTCTCGACGATCTTGGTAGAAAACCCCCACTTCTTCATCACCAGATAGCCGACTTCGACGTGGGTGAAACCGAAGACGGCCATTTCGGCCTCGACCGAGGAGGTCTCGGAGTTGAATTCGCGCTCGCACACCTGCTCGTACTCGGCGGTGCGGTTGTGGAAGATGACCCCCTTGCCGATGTCGTGCAACAGGGAGGCGATGAAAGTCTCTTCGACCGGGATGCGGCCGGTGGCCTCGGCGATCGCCTTGCCGAAGACCGCCGCTGCGAGCGAGTGCTTCCACAGGGTGCTCTGCACCATGCGCGAGCCCCGGGCATGGAAGTACCCGCGGGCCAGAAAAGAGAGCAATACCGAACGGACCGTATTGTAGCCCATCAGGGTGATGGCGTGGGAGAGGGTGGAGACCTCGGTGCGCATCCCGTAGAGGGGAGAATTGGCGATCTTGAGGATGTAGGCGGTGAGCGACTGGTCGATCGAGATCTGGTCCTGGATCTTCTTGACCGCGTTGTCGGGATTGCCCAACATCTCCAGCGACTTCATCATCACGGCCGGGATCGGGGGCAGGTCGCCGATCTTGTCCACCAGACCCCGGGCGGTTTCCATCACGTTTTGCACTTTCTCACCTCCGCTGGTAGACGATGGCCGACGGGTAGTGCAGCATGTGGAACTGGTCGGAAACCGAAAAGATCGATTCCGAATTCCCGAGCACCAGATACCCGCCGGGGGCCATCTGCTGGTAAAAACGGCTCAACACCCGTCTTTTGGATTCCAGGTCGAAATAGATCAGGACGTAGCGGCAGAAGATGACGTCGAACGGCCCCGTCACCGCCCCGTCACCGAGTTCCATCAGGTTGGTCTTGGCGAAGCGGATCCCGGCCCGGTATTCGTCGCGAAAGCGGAAGGTGCCGCCACTCGCCTCGAAGTACTTCTTCCGCCATTTTTCGGGCAGGAAACGAACCGCATAGTCGGTGTATTCCCCGCGCGCCGCCTTGGCCAGCACCCGATCGGAGATGTCGACGCCCTGCACCGAGAAGGAGAGTTGGGGAAAGGTCTCGCGCATCAGGATGCCCAGGGTGTAGGCCTCTTCACCCGAAGAGCAGCCGGCCGACAGGATCGAGATCTTGCGGGGGCGTCCGGCACTCAGGTCGGGGACCAACTGCTTGCAGAAGGCGTCGAGCTGGGGTTTGTCCCGGAAGAAGAAGGTCTCGTTGACGGT
>CAZTNO010000281.1:0-3520 GCA_964614865.1 uncultured Clostridia bacterium | reverse complement strand
CGGGCTCATGAGCTCGTGATGCCCCACGAAGTAGACCCCCCGGCCATCGGGGCCCACCGGGCGGCGGACGACGTTCTCGGTCGGGCGGTAGTGGCGCACGAAGTCGAACACCGCGGTGGTGATGCCGGCAAACTCGATCCCCTGGGCGGTGCAGCAGGCGATCGCCTTCATGAACACCTCGGGCAGGATCACCGCCGAACCGACGTTCAGGAAGGCCCCCCCGGCGGGGGCCATGCGGGCGACGATCGAGGCCAGCAGGGTGAAGTCCTGCTCGGCCATGGCTCCGGTCACCTCGCCCGAAAACATCGGGTGGAAATGGATGAAATCGGTGCCGATGGCCGGATGGATGGTCACCGGGATGTTCAACCGGTAGGCGTGGAACAGGACGCTGAACTGCTTGCCCGGCAAGTCGGTCTGGGCCAGATAGGCTCCGACGGCTTCGCCAGCCCCCATCTCCTGCTTGTGCCCTTCCCGCTGGGCCAGGTTCAGGAAGAGGCCGGTCTCCTCGGTATTGCCGTAACGCCCGCAAAGCAAACCCGCGCCGACGTCTTCGGAGGTGGCGCCGGCCAAGGCGATTTCGAAATCGTGGATCATGAACGCACCGTTGGCAGCGATGGCCGAGATCCAGCCTCGCTCCATCAGGTCGATCACCACCGGAGCCAGGCCCACCTTGATGACGTGGGCGCCGAAGCCCCAGACGATCGGAAGATCGGCTTTGCGGATAACGGTCAGGCGGCTGGCCAGTTCGCGGAAATCCCGGCCCGCCATCAGCTGGGGCAGGGAGTCGAACCAGGTGGCCAGGCTCGCGCCGGGGAGGACTGGGCGGGCGAAATCGGCGGTGTGAACGGTGGATGGGCGGGAATCGATGGGGACCGTGCGCAGGTTCTTGCGGTCCAGCAGGGGATATTTGGCGTAGGGCATAACCTACTTTTTATGCTGAAGCGAGTATTTCCACACGTACTCGATCCCCGAATAGATGGTCAGAAACACTGCAACGTAGAGGACGATCGTGCCCAGAGTCTGCAAAAAGCCGGGGTAGGGCAGTTTGGGGTAGATGATCAGGATCGAGATGGCGATCACCTGCATGGTGGTCTTGAGTTTGGCGGCGATCGAGGCCGAAAAACTGGCGTTGTGGATCAGAAAGTAGAAGCGGAAAGCCGAGATGAAGATCTCCCGCAACATGATCAGGGCGGCGGCCCAGGTCTCGACTTCCTGGCGGTAGACCAGGGCTATCAGGGCGGCGGTGATCAGCAGTTTGTCGGCCAGCGGGTCGAGAAACTTGCCGAGGTCGGTAACCTGATTGAATTTGCGGGCGACGTAGCCGTCCAGCGAGTCGGTCACCGCGGCGGTGACGAAGATGACGAAGGCGATGATCTCCTTGTGCTGCATCTCGGTAAGGAGGATCACCAGCACAAAGGGGACGAGCATGATGCGCGCGAGGGTGATCCAGTTGGCTTTGGTCATGGTGGTTTCTCTGGCCCGTATTCTACCCTCGAAAGGGCAGGAAATCAATCCTTGCCCCCCTTTTCGAGGCGGTCGATCATCTGCTGGAAGCTGGCAGCAAGCCGGGCGTCCGCTGTCTGGTCGCGGCAGGCGGCCAAAACCCGGATCGCATCCATGCGCCGGCCGGCCTCTGAATAGAACTTGCCCGCCAGCGAAGGCACGTAGGGCGGGCGGCCGGGCAGTCGGGAGGCGATTTCGTAATAGCGTGCGGCCATGCGGGGGTTTCGCCGGTGAAAGTAGTAGCGAAAGCCGATCAATTCGGGGAAGCGCCACTCGTCCGGGGCGGCGGCGTTGCCGATGCGCAGCAGGTCGATCGACCGGTCGACCTCCCGCTCTGCCAGCAAGTTGCTGCCGAGCATCAAGGCGTCCAGGTTGCCCGGGTCGAGGCGGGCGGCGGCGGCGATCCAGGGATAGAGGTGTTGCGCCCGGGGGCCTCCCGGATCGTGGTAGTGGGCCCCGTAGTGGGTGAGGGCCCGGGCCAGCAGGAAATCGGCCAGCAGGGGGCGATGACCGAGTGCGGCGATCTCCAGCCAGGGGGTCTCGGTGGACAGGGAAACCGTTGCTTTCGCAGGTTTCGGCCAGGTTTGTCGGGTGCGGTTCAGCGGGATCCAGATCGCGAGAGCGATGGCCAGCAACAGGCCGAGGGGGGCGAGTCGGGTGCGGACCCAAAAAAAGCGGGTCATCGGGAATCTACAGCTCGCGGCGCCGGAACAGCGCCGTTGCCCCCCGCAACAGGAGGTATACCCAGACCCCGGCGTAGAGGGCGGCCTGGCCCAGGGTGCTCGCCGTCACCCCGCCGCCGGCGGCCAGAACCGCTCGATGGTTGAATAGCTCCAGATTGGGAAGGATCACCTGGAGCACCCCGAGCAGCGCGGTCAGCACAGGGTTGTCTCCCAGGCTGACCACTGCCAGCGCGCCATCCAGGGCATGGCCCACCAGCCAACCCAAAGCGGTGAGGAAGAGGGCCGGGGCGGGGGGGAAAGCCGCGGCAAAGAAGATGGCCAACGCCGTGACCACCGAAGCCTCCAGCATCGCCCACAGCATCCCCAGCAGCGGAGGGGCGATCCAGATCTGCCCTCCCAGCCGGACCAGCCCGATCAGCAGCGCGGTCAACAGGAGGAGGCCGAAGGAGGTGGCCAGCCAGACCGCCCCCGCCAGGGCGGTCAGGTACTCGCCGGGTTTCACCGGGCGAGCCAGGATGAACGGGAGGACCCTCCCTTCCAGCAGTTGCCCGCCCAGCGAGAACACCAGGGCCAGCGCCCCCCCGGCCCCCATCAGGGAGAGGAGGGAGAGCCCGGCGTCGCGGGTGGCCTTGAGCGGGGGGCCCACCACCAGTTCGTTGAGGATCAGCGAGGCGATCGTCAGCAGGCCGGCGGCAGCGACCAGGATCCAGACGATGCGGTCTCGGACCAGTTCCCGCAGCAGGCTGGAGGTCAACAGGCTAATCGGGTTCTTCATAGTACCCTTCCAGTTGGGAGGAGAGGTCGGAGCGCAGGGTGAGCGGTCGCCACCCCTCCCGGCGCAGCCGTTCCAATTCGGTCCAGAGCGAGGTTTCGTCGGTGGGTTGGAATTCTTGGCACTCTCCGTCGCGTTCCGCCCTCACCCGGAAACCGCTTTTGGCGCGCAACCCTGCCGCCTCGCCCAGGGGGGTCACCGTGCCCTGGCGGATGGCCACCAGGTGGGTGCTGATCGCCTCGATGTCGTCGAGGTGATGGGTGGAGAAGAGAACGGTGCCGCCCTGTTGCCGGAAACGCCCGATCAGGTCGAAGGCCATTTGCCTGGCGAGCGGGTCGAGGCCGTTCATGGGCTCGTCGAGGAGGAGGAGGTCGGGACGGTGGATCAGGGCCTGGGCAAGGCCGATCCGCTGCTTCATGCCCTGCGAAAACCTGCCGACGGCGGTGTCGCGGTGTTTTTCCATGCCCGTCTCGGCTAAAATCTCGTCGACCCGCGCGCTCCCCCCTTTTCCCTGCGACAGCTGCAGCGCCAGGGTCAACAGTTCGGCCGCGGTGGCGTGGAA
>CAZTNO010000280.1:0-3541 GCA_964614865.1 uncultured Clostridia bacterium | reverse complement strand
ATACACAGCATCCTTCGCAATATTTTTTCCATCCGCCAAATAACTTAGTACATATTGAACATAGTCGGTCTTTTTGTTGAATTTGCACAAAACCTCATCCCTGTATAAAAAAAAAGGAGGACTATTTTTCCCGATGTAACTCCTGTAACTACTCCAGGCATACTCTCCAGGTGTATTAACCATACCCGCCTTGACGGGATTCAAATGGATATACGCACTCAGCACCAAAAGGTATTCATCTTTTTCAACAATGATCGCTTTGTAGCGTCCCTGAAATATAGAGCCAATCAGTTTGTATTTGGTGCGATACCAATTCGCGTAACCAGCGTTCAGGTCATGCATCGCCTTCACGATATTGGCCAGAGGAGTCTCAACAAGCAAATGATAATGATTGCTCATCAGAACGTATGCGTGTATCTTTAATCGCAATCGTTCTGAAACCAGTGCCAGTCTATTCAGAAATTTCTTCCGGTCCCCATCGTCGCGAAAAATGTTCTCACGTCGGTGTCCGCGTGATATCACATGATAAAAAGCATGTTCATACTCAACCCGAAGAGGTCGTGACATGATTCAATTCTAGCACAAACGGACGGCAGAAAGCCCCCGTCGACGAAAAAAACGGGCGGATGAAACGGGCGGTCAGCCGGGATCGGCGCTGAGAAACTCCAGCTCGATTTCGGGCACCACCCAGTCGATGTGGATCGGAACGTCGTTTTTGCCCCCCATCCCCAGGCTGTTGCCGTTGGCGAAATGGGCCGAGCCGCCGATCTTCTCGGCCACCAGGGTGCTCCAACCGTTGGCCGCAATGTAAGCCGCATCGAGCCGGTGGTTGGTCCCCAAACCGAGTTCGGCGAGGACGTCATATCCTTCGCCTCCCTGCAAAAGGGGGAGCACTTTTTCGGCGATCACCGCCTCGCCCAGGTCGGAATCGGCGCTGACTCCGGTGAAGCGCCCCCCTTCCACCCGGAAGGTCAGCGGAACCGGCAACGGGAAACTCCCCCCCCAGCCTGCCGGGACGGTGAAGTGTCCGCGGCTGCGCCCCAGATGGACCGGCGGGGCATAGGCCTCGGCCCCCGGCAAATTGCCCCAAGCCCCCGGGCTGCTGAGGAGACCGCTGGAACAGTGGACGTTGTCGCGGTCGATCTCGACCACCATCGTGGTGCCCGGCCCGGTCACCCGCACAAAGGGGCTGGAGGCGAGGCGATCCGCCATCTCTCTGGTCTGCCGGTGCAGTGCCTGATAATCGAGATCCATCGGCCCGCCCGGGGCGAACATGCCCAGGGTGAACGAGGGCATCGAAGCCACCCGCGTTTCCAGCGAGGTCAGGTGACGGCGAAAGGCGGTGTGGGTGAGCGAAAAAACGGTCGGCATGAACACCACCGCGGGATGCCCCACCTGCTCGTACAACTCGGGAGCGGCATCGGCCCCGTTCTGGGCCAGCGGCGGTTGGTAGCGGTAGAGTGCCACCGGGGCCCCCCCCCGGGCAAAGCAATCGGCCATGGCCTCGCCCCGCGCCCGGGAACGATCGAACTTTTCCCGTGTTTCCGCCGGGTAATCGTCGCGCCACTCCTGCAGCACCACGGCCACCTCTTCCCCCTCCCGCCACCCCATGTTGACCACCAACGCGTTCCAGATGGCCCGATCGATGTCGTTCATGTCCCTTCCTCCGGAGCCCGATGGGCCGATCCCTCATCCAAAGCGACGAAACCGTTCTGCTTGAGCATGCCGAAAAACTGGCTCACCCGCATCTCGGCAGGCTCGATCGCGGCACCGAAGCGAGCCCGCAAGCAGGCAGCGATCTCTCCCACCGACCTCTTGCCATCGGCCTCGAGCCAGGCGGCCGAACCGAATTCATCGAGGTGGATGCGCATGTGCTGGCTCTTGCCCAGCCGGTCGATCACCCACTTCAGCCAGCGCAGGCGAACTTTTTCCTTCAGCAAGTGCACCCGGCCGTCGGAGCCGCTGCCGGTCGGGATCAACGGGCGAGGCACGAACTCGAGAAAGTTGCGCCCCGCCCGTTGTTTTTCCTTCAACGCCAACTCCGTCCTGATTACATCACAGCCGGAGCCGCCGGCTCATCGGGATCCCCGGCGGCGCCCAGCGGGATCTTGACCAGCATGTAGCCCAAGCCCACGAAAATCGCCAACGAAATCAGGAAGGTGGGGTGGGAAATACCGAAAAACTCCATGGCCAGGTTGGGCACCTTGCCGTCGTTGAAAAAGGCGATGGCGGCAAACACGAGCCCCATCAATGCTTCTCCGGCAATCAGCCCCGAGGCCAGCAACACCCCGCGATTTTCGATGCGGGATTTCTGGTTTTCGTTGAAGCCGCGGCGGGCGATCAGGGTGTCGACCACCCAGCGGATGATGCCGCCGACGAAGATGGCCGCCACCGTGTCGAAAGAGAGGTACATGCCGACGCAGATGAGCATCGGGCTCTTCACCTGCACCAGGATGAAGCCGATGGCCATCAGGATGCCGACCACGATCAGCGGCCAGACCATCTCGCCGCCGACGATGCCCTGCGAGAGCTTGGCCATCAGGCCGGCCTGGGGGGCGCCGAGCTTGTCCCCACCAAAACCGCCGACGTAGCCGGCCACTTTGGCCGCCGCCAGATCACCGGCATTGAGGATGAAGAGGGGCACCCACATCACCACCGAGGCAACCACCACGCCGATCAGATCGCCGATCTGCATCTTCCAGGGGGTCCCGCCGAGGATATGCCCGACCTTGAGGTCCTGCAGCATCTCGCCCGCCACGGCTGCCGACACGCAGATCACGCCGGCGACCGCCAGGGTGGCGGTGACACCGGGAACGCCTTTGGCGCCGAGGATGACCATCAGGATGGCGGCGATCACCAGGGTGGAGAGGGTCAACCCCGAAATCGGGTTGTTGGAGGAGCCGATCAGCCCCACCAGGTAACCCGAAACGGCGGCGAACAGGAAACCTGCTACCAGCATCACCAGGGCCGCAGCCAGGGCGGGGCCGAGGTTTGCCGAAGCGAAGTCCATGAACCACCAGTAGACGAAGAAGGTGGCAACCGCCATGGCCAGCAAACCCAGAAAAACCACCTTGATATTGATGTCCTTGTCGGTGCGCAGGGTGGCGGACTGGCTGGTGGCCGCCTTTTTGACGTCGTTCACCGAACGGCTGATGCCGCCCATCAGGCTCTTGCGCATCTTGAACAGGGTGAAGGCGGCGCTCATCAGCATGCCGCCGATAGCCACCGGCTTGACGATGTTCTGGAAGATGGTGGTCGACACCTGGGTCCAGGTAAGGGTGCCGGCATTGACCAGCGGGGTGTACTGCGGAGCCAGCAGCAACATCAGCAGGGGGACGAACAGCCCCCAGGAGAGGACGCCGCCGGCGAAGTTGAGGGCAGCCAGACGGGGGCCGATGATGTAGCCGACGCCCAGAAAGGCGGGCGACAGGGCGGGGGTCTTGTACATGAAGCCCCCCCCGGTGGAGATCCCCTTGAACTGCTCGCCCAGCGCCGTGCCGGGAATGACCTTGGCGGAGAAGGCCGAGAATTTCTGCCATTG
>CAZTNO010000279.1:0-3560 GCA_964614865.1 uncultured Clostridia bacterium | reverse complement strand
TGGCCAGGTGCTTGCGCGACACTTCCTTGTCGGGGATGATCAGGTCGACCTTGCCCCGGCCGATCAGCACGTAGGGCTTGGTCAGGTGGTAGATGAAGCCCGCCCGGGCCCCCTTGATGACGGCGATCGAGATCTTGCGATCGTCGGGGAGTTTCAGGTTTTCGTTGATCCAGAGGGAATCCTCGACCTTCTGCTGCAGGATCTTGGCGGTATCCTTGCGGCTGGAGGAATCGTCCTGGGGCTCGACCACTTCAAAGACGTTCTGGCACTTCGAACACTTGAGTTTCCTGCGTTCCTTCATGCGGTCGGAGGGAACGTCGTAGCGGGCCTTGCATTTGGGACATTCGATGATCATGCGGCTCTTCCTCGATTGGAAAGGGGGGGGAATGGACGGTTCCGACAGGCCGCAACCGGCCCCGACAAAAACAGACCTCTGCTACCCATATTGAAATTATAACAAAAACAAAAAAAACAAGTCAAATCCAATCTCATGGGCCTCTCCCCCGGCAGCCATCACGGATTGCTGAACCCGACCCGGTCCCCTTCGCGCAAACCAAGCTCGGTGGCCCTTCCGCCTGCCACCTCGATCACGAACATGGCGGGCGAGGGCGAAGAGTACACCGGGCAGGGATCTTCCCGACAGGGGGGGGCGCGGTGGGTGATGCCGACGATCTGGTGTTGCCGGTTGACGAAGATGAGGTCGAGGCTGACCCGGCAGTTCTTCATCCAGAAGGTGCGGATGTCCTCGTCGGGGTAGGGAAAGATCATGGCGTAGTCGCCGGGAATCTTTTGGCGAAACATCAGGCCCAGGGCCTGTTTTTCGGGGGTGTCGGCCACCTCGGCCAGCAAGCGGGTGGTGCCGAGGGTCAGGGGGATGAAGCGGGCACCGCCCCGTTCCCTGCCGGGTGCGGCCGCCAAAACAACGACCCAGGCAGCCAGCAGCCCCGCGGCAACGCACCACCGCCCCATCCAGCTCACACCAACGGAACGAACGTGACTGCCAGGGTCTTTTCCGAGGTCCATTCTCCCCTCCGGGCCCGATAGATCGTCAACCACTGCAACTCCTCCCCCACCGGGGCCACGGCGATGGCGTCCATGGCCAGCTGGCTCAACAACCCGACCGGAAACTCGGCCGGGGCCGCGGTGACCAGCAACCGGTCGAAGGGGGCCGCCTCCGGAAAACCGTTCCTCCCATCGCCGATCACCAGCCGGACGTTGCCGATACCCAAATCGTCCAGCAGCTCGCTTGCCGCCCGGCTCAATTCGGGGATGATCTCGACGCTGACCACCTCTCTGGCCAACGCGGCCAGCACGGCGGTCTGGTACCCCGAGCCGGTGCCGATTTCGAGCACCCGCTCCCCCCCCTCGAGGGCCAGCATCTCGGTCATGCGCGCCACGATGTAGGGCTGGGAGATGGTCTGGCCTGCGGCGATGCGCAGCGGGCCATCGTGGCAGCTGTACTCAAGGCTCTCCGCCGGTACGAACCGCTCGCGCGGCACCGAGGCCATGGTCTCCAGCACCCGGGGGTCGCGGATCCCGCGGGCGATCAGTTGCTCATCGACCATCGCCCGGCGACGGGATGGCCAGTGGATCGCCCCGGGATTGACGGTCATCAGTACGACTTGGCGAACAGCACGGTGTGGCGGGATTCCTGGCCACAGCAGTGGCAGGCGGGCAGGTCGGGATCCGCGGGGCCCTGGATGATGCGGATGGTGGCTGCCACCCGCTCTTTGGCAGGCTTCTCGCATTCGGCGGCACCGCACCAGCCGGTGCGCACCAGACCGCGCCGCTCTTCGATCACCGCCACCAGCTCATCGAGGGTCTTCACCTGCGAGGTCTGGGCTTCCCGCGCCCGCACCGCCCGGGCAAACAACTCGGCCTGGATCTCTTCCAGCAACGCGGTCAGGCGAGTAGCCAACTCGTCCCAGGAAACGAAGATCTTCTTGCGATCGAGCCGATTCACCAGCACCACGCTGCCCTTCTGGATGTCTTTGGGGCCGATCTCGAGCCGCACCGGCACCCCGCGCATCTCCCATTCGGCGTACTTCCAGCCGGGGGTGTTGGCGTCGTCGTCGTCGAGGTGAACCCGGATGCCTGAGGCCTTCAACCGGTCGCGCAACTCCACCGCCTTGGGCAGCACGGTCTCTTTCCAGTTGCCGGCCGAAATCGGCACGATCACCGTCTGGATGGGAGCGAGGCGCGGGGGGAGGATCAACCCCGAGTCGTCGCCGTGGGTCATGATCAGGGCCCCGACCAGCCGGGTCGACACCCCCCACGACGTCTGCCAGGCGTACTCCAGGGTCTGGCTCTTGCTTTCGAACCGGATGCCGAAAGCCTTGGCGAAATTCTGCCCCAGGTTGTGCGAGGTGCCGGCCTGCAAGGCCTTGCCGTCGGGCATCAGCGCCTCGATGGCGTAGGTCTTGACCGCCCCGGCGAACTTCTCGCTGTCGGTCTTGGGGCCGGCCAGGACCGGCACCGCCATGTACTCTTCGGCGAAGCGGCGGTAGACGTCCAGCATGCGCAGCGTCTCATCCTCGGCTTCGGCTTCGCTGGCGTGGACGGTGTGCCCTTCCTGCCACAAAAACTCGGTGGTACGCAAAAAGGGGCGGGTCACCTTTTCCCAACGGACCACGTTGGCCCACTGGTTGTAGAGCAGGGGGAGATCGCGCCACGACTTCACCCACTTCGAGTACATCGAGCAGATGATCGCCTCGGAAGTGGGGCGAACGGCCAGCCGCTCTTCGAGAGGCTCTCCCCCGCCGACGGTGACCCAGGCCACCTCGGGGGCGAACCCCTCGACGTGATCCGCTTCTTTTTTCAGGAAGCTCTCGGGGATGAACAGGGGAAAATAGGCGTTGCGATGGCCCGTATCCTTGAACATGCGATCGAGGACTCCCTGGATGAGTTCCCAGATCTCGTAGCCGTAGGGGCGAATCACCATCATTCCCTTCATCGAGGAGTAATCGGCCAGTTCGGCCCTTTTGATGACGTCGATATACCAGCGGGAGGCGTCCTCCGACTTCTTGGTGATGGCGGTGACAAAATCGCGTTCGTTTTCCATGGGCAGCTCCTCGTCTCGGGCCGGTCTTGGTCTTGCCGGCAGCCACCTGTCATTATATGCGCAAGGCCCCCCCTGCGCAAGGCTCAGGGACGGTTTGTTAGGCTATTACTCCGCAGTCACCGTGGAGAACCTGGTGTCAGGTCTTACATTATTGCATTGGCTCTGATAAAATCGAAATATGTCCAGGCCGATGCGCATCGAATTTCCTGGAGCGGTTTATCGCATCACGTCTCGAGGCAATGAGAGACGGAAGTTTTTTTTGGATGACCGCGACCGGGAAGTCTTTCTAAAAACCGTTCGGCAGGTATAAGATCGCTTTTATTGGCAATTCCATTCCTATGTGGATCACGGTTAAACGATGAAGGAGATTCCCGAATATCTCGGAGTGCACTATGTAAGCTTCAGCCGCGCTATCAAGAAGTGGGAAAGTGAAAAGTAATAATGTGGTTCTCTTCAACATTGTGTGGGTGAGGGGAAGTTGAGCTTGCCAGCGACGAGG
>CAZTNO010000278.1:0-3571 GCA_964614865.1 uncultured Clostridia bacterium | reverse complement strand
TCCGTGAGGGCGGCCGCACCATCGGTGCCGGCTCCGTCACCAAGATCATCGAGTAGAAGGAGCAACATGCTGACCAAAATCCGCATCAAGCTGAAGTCGTTCGACAACCGGGTGCTGGACAAGTCTTCGGCCGAAATCGTGGCCAAGGCCAAACGGACCGGTGCCGTGGTCAACGGCCCCATCCCCCTGCCGACCCATATCGAGCGTTTCTGCGTTCTCCGCTCCCCGCACACCGACAAGAAGTCGCGGGAACACTTCGAGCGGCGGACCCATTCGCGGTTGATCGAAATCCGGGAACACAACGACGACACCATTGCCGAGCTCAAGAAGATGGACCTCCCTGCCGGCGTGGAAGTCGAGGTCAAATCGAATTGATAGAAGGTGGACACATGATCCAAGGACTGATCGGAAAAAAGATGGGCATGACCCAGGTTTTCGCCGAGGACGGCCGTGTCCTCCCGGTGACCTGCATCGCCGCCGGCCCGTGTCTGGTCGTACAGACGCGGGAACTCGGGGAGGACCTGTCCAAGGTCCAGCTCGGGTACGTCGAGCGCAGGAAAGTGAAACACGTGAACAAACCCATGCAGGGCCACTTCGCCAAGGCGAACGTGCCGCCCACCCGCATGCTCCGTGAGTTTTTCGCCCGCAAGAGCGAGCTCAAGGTCGGAGACAGTGTCAAGGTGGATATCTTCACCGAAAAAGAACGGGTGAACGTGATCGGCATCACCAAGGGCAAGGGCTTCCAGGGCGTCATCAAACGCCACGGCTTCACCGGCGGCCGGGCCAGTCACGGTTCGATGATGGGACGGCGCCCCGGTTCCATGGGTGCCAACACCTATCCCGGTCGGGTCCTCAAGGGCAAGAAATTGCCCGGTCATACCGGCTGCGTGCGCATGACGGTCAAGGGGCTCGAGGTGGTCAAGGTCGACGTCGAGCGTAACCTCCTTCTGGTCTGCGGAGCGGTTCCCGGATTCCGGGGCGCCCCCGTGCTGATCATGAAGGATGCCTTTGTCAGGAGCTGACGATGCTGAAAGTGAAAATCCGCAACATGCAGAACGCCGAGGTGGCGGAGATGGAGCTTCCCGAAAGCGTCTTCGCCTACCCGTTGAACGAACACTTGATCTATGAGGCGGTCAAGAGCTTTACCGCCAACCAGCGTCAGGGCAATGCCTGCACCAAGACCCGCGCCGAAGTGGCCGGGTCGGGCAAGAAGCTGTGGCGCCAGAAGGGGACCGGCAGAGCCCGCATGGGTTCGATCCGCTCGCCGCTGTGGCGCAAGGGCGGCACCACCTTCGGTCCCCGTCCCCGCGACTACTCGTACGATTTGCCGAAGAAATCGCGCCGTGCCGCCATCAAGTCGGTGTTATCCGAAAAACTCCGTCACGACCGCATCTTCATCATCGACCAGGTGCAGCTGGCTTCCCTGAAAACCAAGGAAACCCTGGCCGCCCTCAAGAGCTTTGAATACGACAAGCTCCTCATCGTCGATCGCAAAGAGAACGTCGAGTTGATGCTCTCCACCCGCAACCTCCCCCGCGTCAAGGCCATCGACGCCCTGGAGATGAATATCTACGATTCGCTGAAGTACACCCACATCATGCTGTCGACCGATGCGGTGCAGCGCCTGATGGAGGTCCTGAAATGAGACTCGAAGCCGCCGACATCATTGTCGCCCCCTTCGTCACAGAAAAGTCCACCGAACAGAAGGACAAGAACCGGTTGCTCTGCTTCCAGGTTCATCGCGATGCCAACAAGATCATGATCAAGAAAGCGGTCGAGGACGTGTTCAAGACCAAGGTCGAATGGGTGCGCATCATGAATTTCCAGGGCAAGGTCAAGCGTCACGGCAAGTACAGCGGCCGGCGCTCTGACTGGAAGAAGGCCTACGTGAAACTCAAGGCCGACGTCAAGATGATCGAATACGTCGAGGTGGTGTAATATGGGCATCAAGACCTACAACCCGACCGCTCCCGGCATGCGCGGGCGCACCGGGTTCACCTTCGAGGAGCTGACCACCGACCGTCCCCACCGGAAGCTGCTGGTCGCCAAGAAGAGTTCCGGCGGACGCAACAACAAGGGGCGGATGACCATCCGTCATCGCGGTGGTGGCCACAAGCGCAAGTACCGCATCATAGATTTTCGCCGGGACAAGATCGACATCCCCGGTGTGATCGAGACCATCGAGTACGATCCCAACCGGACCCCGCGTATCGCCCTGGTCAAGTATGCCGACGGCGAGCGCCGTTACATCCTGGCCCCCCTGGGTGTCAAGGTGGACGATCCGATCCTGTCGACCGACGGCGAATCGGAAATCCTCCCCGGCAACGCCATGCTGATCCGCAACATCCCGGTGGGCACCACCCTGCACAACATCGAGTTCCGCATCAACGGGGGAGGGCAGATCGCCCGCTCCGCCGGTTCCTTCGCCGTGCTGATGGCCAAGGAAGGCGACTACGGTCTGTTGAAGATGCCCTCCGGCGAGTTGCGCAAGGTGCACATCAACTGCCGGGCCAGCATCGGCCAGCTCGGCAACCTGGAACGTGGCAACATCAAGGTCGGCAAGGCCGGTCGCAACCGTTGGCGTGGCATTCGCCCGCAAACCCGCGGCACGGCCATGAACCCCATCGACCATCCGCACGGCGGCGGTGAGGGCAAGACCAAGGGCGGCCGTATTCCGGTCACCCCCTGGGGCAAGCCTACCAAGGGATACAAGACCCGGCGCAACAAGCGCAGCATCCAGTTCATCGTGAAAAGGAGAAAGTAACCCATGTCACGATCTGTCAAGAAAGGCGTGTACATCGAAGATAAGCTGAGGGCCCGGGTATTGGATTCGAAAGCCAATCAGAAACGGGAAGTGCTGAAGACCTGGTCGCGGCGCTCCACCGTCATCCCCGAGATGGTCGGTATGACCATCGCGGTCCACAACGGCAAGAAGTTCGTCCCCGTGTTCGTCACCGAGAACATGGTGGGCTGCAAATTGGGCGAGTTCTCCGAAACCCGGAACTACAGGGGCCACACGTCCAAGGACAGTAAGGCCAAGGCGTAGGAGGCATGGACATGAGTGAAATTTCCGTAGCAAAAGGCAAGTACCTGCGTATTTCTCCGCAGAAGAGCCGGCTGGTGATCGACCTGATTCGCGGCAAGGACGCAGGCGAAGCCTTGACCATCCTCCGTTTTTCTTCCAAAAAGAAGGCCGCCGGGATGATTCTCAAGGTTCTCCACTCGGCGATCGCAAATGCCCAGGTGAAGTTCCCCAACATCGACGTCGACAAGTTGTTCGTCACCAAGGCCTTCATCGATCAGGCCCCCGTCCTGAAGCGCTTCCGCACTGCCCCCCGGGGGCGCGGCATGCGCATCCTCCACCGCTTTTCCCACATTTCAATCTTCTTAGACGAAAGGAAGGGCAACTAATGGGCCAAAAAACACATCCATACGGCTTTCGCCTCGGCTTCAACAAAGGGTGGTTCTCCCTCTGGTACGGCAAAGGCAAGCAGTATATCGAACAGTGCCATACCGACCTCAAGATCCGCCAGTCGATCAAGGAAAAGTACAAGCACGCCGGGATCGCCTC
>CAZTNO010000277.1:0-3578 GCA_964614865.1 uncultured Clostridia bacterium | reverse complement strand
ACTATTATTGCATCGCAGGCTATGATTAGTGGGTTGTTTGCAATAGTTTATCAGGGGATTAACACGAGAATTTTTCCTTTGTTCAAGGTTGACTACACCTCTGAAAAAATAAACTCCCAAATATACATTTCAACGGCAAACTGGTTTCTTTCAAGTTTCGGGAACGTTTCCTGCGGAAGGGAAAGAGAAAAAGTTGGTGGAGCCAGGCGGAATCGAACCGCCGTCTCAGCCTTGCGAAGGCCGCATTCTACCGCTGAACCATGGCCCCACGGACCCAGGAACAAGCCCCATGGTACCCGAAAACGGGGCACCCGTCAAGATGGAGAGGGCAAAAAGCAGGGCGGCGGCGGGTTTGAAACCCGCCTCTACAGCGCCTTGATCTGCTCCCGCAATGCGGGCCACTGCCCGGCGGGGATGCGGGCGCCGTAGACCTCGATCACCCGGGCTGCCAGCAGCGACCCCGCGTGGCCGCAACGCTCCAGCGGCAAACCGGCGCTCAGCCCGTAGAGGAAACCGGCGGCGTAGAGATCCCCGGCGCCGGTGGTGTCGAGCGGCCTTGCGGTCGCTGCCGGGATCGGGATGCTCTGCCCCTCGTGGCGGATCAGCGACCCTTTGGCTCCGAGTTTGACCACCGCGGTGGCTTCGTGGCTGGAAATGATCGCTGCCGCGGATTTTGGATCGCGCTCGCCGGTGAAGGCGACCGACTCCTCCTCGTTGGCGAACACCAGGTCGGCGTAGTCTTTGACCATGCGGCGGATGAAGTCGAGATTTTCGGCGACCACGTTGAAGCTGGCCAGGTCGATGGACACTTTCAGGCCGGCGGCAGTCGCCTGGCGAAGTGCCCGTTCCACCAGGGCATGGTTCTGCACCAGATAGCCCTCGATATGCAATAGGTCGTAGCCCGAAAACATCGATTCGGCGATCTCGCCGGCTTCGAGCTCAACCGCCGCCCCCAGGTGGGTGGCGAAGGTGCGTTCGGAGTCGGGGGTGATGAAGGCGATCGCCGTGCCGGTGCGGCTGCTGCCGTGCAGCAGGGTGGTGCGCACCCCTTCGGCCAGCAACTCAGACAAAAAATAGTCACCGAGCCGGTCGCGACCGGTCTTGCCGAGGAAGCCGGTGGACACGCCCAGGGCGGCGAGGCCGTGAATGGTGTTGGCTGCCGAACCTCCCGCCGCCTGTAGGCGGTCCATGGCGTCGGTGCCATTCATGATCCGGTCGGCCTGCTCGGCCGACACGTGGGTCATGCTGCCCTTGGGCAGGGCGAAGAGGTTGAGCGGCCCATCGTCGGGGGTGGGGATGATGATGTCGACCAGGGCGTTGCCGATGCCCAGAATGCGGTTCACGACCGGGCTCCTTCTTTGTGCGTTTCGCCCAGGGCCATGGCCAGTTGCTCTTTCACCCGCGCGATCAGCTGTCCAGATTCCTCGATTCGTCCTTCCTGGGCGGCTTCCTGGAGTAGCCGCCCGGTATCCGACATGTCGCTCAGGCCAAAAACTCCGGCCGTCCCCTTGATGTCGTGGGCGACAGCCGCCACCCCGGCCAGGTTGCCGGCGGCAAAAGCCGCTTCCATTCTGGGCAGGTCGGCAGCGGTCTTGTCCAGAAATTCCCGGCGCAGTTCAGACATGAACAGGATTTCCGATGACGTCTCTTGGTATTCAGCACTCATGGTTTCCTCGTTGGGCGGTTCAGATTCGGCCCGTGATGGTCTTTTCCACGGCATTGGCTTCGTCGAGCACCAGGGTGACGCTGTGGCGGGTGGTGAGCTCCCGCTCATCGAGCAGTCCGTAGGCGGCCACGATGATCTGATCGCCGGGCCGGGTCAGGTGGGCGGCGGCGCCGTTGACGATGAATTCTCGAGAACCGGCGGGAGCGGGGATGGCGTAGGTGGTGAAGCGGTTGCCGTTGGTGATGTCGTAGACGTCGACTTGCTGGAAATGGCGGATTTGCGCCTTCTCCATGATTTCCTCGTCGATCGAGATGCTACCGTTGTAGTTCAGGTCGGCGCCAGTGACCCGGGCGCGGTGAATCTTGGCGATCAGAAATGGAATCAGCATGGGAGTTCTCCTACGATGAAGTTGTCGATCAAGCGGGTTTTGCCCACCCGGATGGCGCAGGCGACCAGGGTCCCCTCGGGGCGGACGGTGGCGAGCGGGGCCAGGGTGGTGGTCGATACGATTTCACAGTAATCGATCTGAATCAGCGGGGAACGGCCGAGCTCGGCCACGATGGCCTTGCGCAACGGCGCGACGGTGGTCCGGCCGCGGTCGATCAGGCCGCGTGCCAAGGACAGGGCTTTGGGCAGGTGCAAAGCCGCCTGCCGTTCTTCGCTCGAGAGGTAGACGTTGCGCGAGGAGAGGGCCAGCCCGTCGGGGTCACGGACGATGGGCATGGGGCGGATGGTCAGTCTCAGGTGCAGATCGCGCACCATGCGGGCGATCAGGATCACCTGCTGGGCGTCCTTGACGCCGAAATAAGCGCGGTCAGGGGTGACCAGGTGGAACAGGGAGAGGACCACGGTTGCCACGCCGCGAAAATGGCCGGGCCGGGAACTGCCACACAGGGGAAGCTCCAGCTCGGTGACGCTGACCAGGGTCTGGTGCCCCGGGGGGTAGATCTCGCCGGTTTCGGGGGCAAACAGCAAGTCGGCTCCGGCTTCGGCGAGGAGCCCCGAGTCGCGGACCAGGTTGCGGGGGTAGCGGGTGAAGTCTTCGCTGGGGCCGAATTGCAGGGGATTGACGAACACCGAAGCCACGGTGAGATCGTTTTCGGCCCTGCTGGCCCGCACCAGGCTCAAATGGCCCTCATGCAGCGCGCCCATGGTCGGCACCAGGCCGATACTGGCCCCGGGGCGGGCATCCAATTCGCCCCGCAGGGCAGATACGGTGGTCAGTGTTTTCATGAAAAGAAATCCTCGATGTCGCCTTGGAGGTGGAACGTTTCGGCATCGCCTGGAAACTCGCGGCGGTCCACCTCTTCGGCGAATTGCCTCAAGGCTTGAACTGCCGTTGCCGACAGGTCGGCATAACGGCGGACGAAGCGGGGCGGTTTGTGTTCACCCAAACCCAGCAGGTCGTGGAACACCAGGATCTGCCCGTCGCACTCCCGACCGGCGCCGATGCCGATGGTGGGAATGGCCAGGCTGGCGGTGATGCGGGTGGCGACCTCGACGGGGATCGATTCGAGCACGATGGCCGACACGCCGGCCCGTTCCAGCAGGGTGGCGTCGGCCATGATCTCGTGGGCCTGCTGCTTGAGCTTGCCCTGCACCCGGAACCCGCCCAACGCGTGCACCGATTGCGGGGTGAGCCCCAGATGGGCGATCACCGGAATCTCGGCGGCGAGGATGGCCTCGATCACCGCCAGCCGCTTTCGCCCCCCCTCCAGCTTGACCGCCTCGGCGCCCCCCTCGCGGACCAGCCGGATGGCGCTCTCCACCCCCTGGGCGGGCGAGACGTGGTAGGTGCCGAAGGGGAGGTCGGAAACCACCAGCGCCCGGGGCCGGGCCCTGGCGACCAGCGAGGTGTGGTAGATCATCTGCTCGATGGTCACCGTCAGGGTGGTGGGATGCCCCTGGACCA
>CAZTNO010000276.1:0-3620 GCA_964614865.1 uncultured Clostridia bacterium | reverse complement strand
GCCAACGTCTTCGTGTACGGCTCCCAGTCCCGGGACCAGAGCGACATGCTGGTCTCCACCATCACCGAATACCAGTACGAGGTCCCGGCTGCGGTTTCCGGCAAGAAGGTGTTCCGCCTGAAGATCAAAGAGAGGAAAAATGAGACGTAAAATCGTGGCCCTGGGCCTTCTGCTGGCGGGGGCGATCCCCCTGCTCGCCGTGCGGGTGAAAAAAATCGAGAAAGACACTTTTGCCGAATTCGGCAAAGGCACCATGGAGAGCTGTTCGCTCGACAGCCAGGGCCGGCTGCTGCTGGGCCCCAAAGTCAAGCCGCTGGTGGGGCCTCCCGCCGAGTTCTACTTTTCGCTGGCTACCGGCGCCAAAGGCGACCTCTACGTCGGCACCGGGCACAAGGCGATCGTATACCGCATCGCCGCCACCGATGGCCAGATCACCCCGGTATTCACCGGCGAGGAGCCCGACGTGTTCGCCCTGGCCGTGGCGGCTGGCGGCGACCTCCTCGTCGGCACCTCCCCGGGCGGCCGGCTGTTCCGGGTGAAACCCGACGGCAAGAGCGAAGTGCTCTACGACCCCGAGGAGAAGTTCATCTGGGACGTGAAAGAGGACGCTTCGGGGCGGATCGTGCTCGCCCTGGGCAACCCGGGGGGGGTGGTGAGTGTCGGCAAGGGGGGAGGCGAGGTGGAAAACCTGCTGACCTCCGAAGACAGCCACATCGTCAGCCTGCTGATCACCCGCGACGGCACGGTGCTCGCCGGCAGCGGCGACCGGGGCATCCTCTACGGTATCAAGAACCGCAAGGTGCGGGTACTCTACGACTCTCCGCTCGAGGAGATCCGCGGCCTGGCCGAGGACGAGTCGGGGCGGATCTTCTTCACCGCCACCCGCAGCGTTTCGCCGGTGAAGTCGGTGCGGGAACTCGAGCCCGCCCCGGCGCCGCCCCGCAAAGGCGAGAGCGAAGAGAAACCGACCCTCAAGGAAAAGACCATCCTCTACCTGCTCGATGCCGATGGCACGGTCGAACAGATCTGGTCTTCGGTCGACGATTACGCGTACTCTCTCTGCTACGTGCCGGCCCTCAAGGCGGTCATGGTGGCCTGCGGGAATTCGGGGCGGGTGTTCCGGGTCGACGCCGAAGGCAACGCCTCGCTGGCTCTGGAGAGCGAGTCGGCCCAGGTGTTCCGTATCATTCCGGTCGGCCGGGGTATTTTGGCCGCCAGCAACAACACGCCGGCCCTGTTCCGTATCGACGACTTCCTGAGCAACAGCGGCACCTACTACTCCGACATCTTCGATGCCCGGAATCCGGCCCGTTTCGGCCGTATTTCCTGGCAGGCCGAGTTGCCGAAAGGGACTTCGGTGCAACTCTCCGTGCGCGCCGGCAATTCCGACAATCCCGATGCCACCTGGACCGGCTGGTCGGCCCCTTTCACCGATCCGCAGAACTCGGTGACCGACCTCGCGGCGCTGCGCTTCCTGCAAACCAAGGTCGTACTGGGCTCCTCTACCCCCGGTGAGACCCCGCTGCTCGATGCCTACCGGATCTACTACCAGGAGACCAACCTGCGGCCCCGGGTGGGCGAGATCGTGGTCGGCAAACCCGAAGCGAAAAGGGAAAAGGAGCTCGGCCCGGTCCCGGCAACCCAAGCTGGCGGCAAAGGGATCCCCCTCTCCTGGGAAGCCGACGATGCCAACGGCGATACCCTGAGTTACGAGATTTACCTCAAGCGCATCGACGGTCAGGGATGGTTTCTGGTCAAGAAGAAGCATGCGGCCAAGACCTTCGTGCTCGAAGCCGAGCAGGTGGCCGATGGCGTCTACCAGGCCAAGATCGTGGCCGACGATGCCACCGATAACTCGATTTCCCAGGCCAGGACTGTCTCGGCCGTGTCGCCGCCGTTTGTGATCGACACCACCGCCCCGCAACTCCAGGAATACGCTTCCCAGGGCGGCAAGTACACCTTCACCGTGGTCGACGACACGTCGGCGGTGGTCCGGGTGGCCGTCTCGCCCGACGGCCGCGAGTGGCAACCGGTCGACCCCGAAGACCGGATCTGCGACGAACGGAGCGAGAGATTTGCCGTGGCCGTCAGCGGGGCCAAAACCGGTCAACCCGTCTACATCCGGGTGACCGATGAGGCGGACAACACCAAGATCTACCAGCGGGATTGAACGGGAGGTGACCCATGGCCGAAGTCAAGCGTATTTCGACGCCGCTCAGCGACGAGGTGGTCGCGGGATTGCGGGCCGGCGATGCCGTGCTCATCACCGGGGTCCTCTACACCGGACGTGATGCCGCCCACAAGCGCCTGTTCGACCTGATCGAACGGGGGGAACCGCTGCCGGTGGACCTCAAGGGGCAGATCATGTTCTACGTCGGCCCGACTCCGGCCCGCCCCGGACGGCCGATCGGCTCGGCCGGCCCTACCACCAGCGGGCGCATGGACGCGTTCACCCCCCGGCTGCATGAGATGGGGCTCAAGGCCACCGTGGGCAAGGGGTCGCGCAACGAGAAGGTGCGGGAGTCGCTGCGGGCCACCCGCTCGGTGTACCTGGCCATCACCGGCGGGGCCGCGGCCCTGGTTTCCCGCAGCATCCAGACCGCCGAGGTGGTCGCCTATCCCGAGCTCGGGCCCGAGGCGATCCGCCGCCTCGAGGTGGTCGATTTCCCCGTGGTGGTGGTCAACGACATGTACGGAGGAGACCTCTACCAGGAAGGGCGGGCCCGCTACCAAACACTGGCGGGAAAAGAGCCGAAGGCGACATGAAGATCCACGAGTACCAGGCCAAGCAACTGCTGGGGGAGGCGGGGGTGCCCGTGCCCACCGGCAGGATGGCGGAAACGGTGGACGGGGTGGTGGCCGCGGCCGAAGCACTCGGCTACCCCTGTGTGATCAAGGCCCAGGTGCATGCCGGCGGGCGGGGCAAGGCGGGCGGGGTGCGCAAGGTGGACGACCGCCCCGAGGCCGAGGCCGCGGCAAAGGCCATCGTCGGTATGAAGCTGGTCTCCCGCCAGACGGGGCCCGAGGGGCGCATCGTGCGGCGGGTCTGGGTCGAGCAAGCCGCCCGGCTGGCCCGCGAGATCTACCTGGCCATCCTGATCGACCGGGAACGGGAGTGCCCGGTGATCGTTGCCTCCAGCGCTGGCGGGATGGAGATCGAGGAGACCGCCGCCGCCAACCCCGGGGCGATTTTCACCCAGGCGATCCACCCCACGGTGGGGCTCGCGGACTGCCTGATCCGCAACCTGGCCTTCAAACTCGAACTGAACCGGATCCAGCAGGGCCACTTCGCGGTCCTGCTCAAGAAACTGTATGCGGTGTTTTTGGAAAAAGACCTCTCCATGCTGGAGATCAATCCCCTGGTGATCACCTCCGAAGACGAGTTCCTGGTGCTCGACGCCAAAATCGCCTTCGACGACAACGCCCTCTTCCGTCATCCCGACCTGCGCGACCTGCGCGATACGGGCGAGGAAGACCCGATCGAGGTGGAAGCCTCCAAGTACGACCTCAATTACATCCGGCTCGACGGGAGCATCGGCTGCATGGTCAACGGCGCCGGGCTGGCCATGGCCACCATGGACATCATCAAGTTCTGCGGCGGCGAGCCGGCGAATTTTTTG
>CAZTNO010000275.1:0-3653 GCA_964614865.1 uncultured Clostridia bacterium | reverse complement strand
GTGCGCCTCGTCGACGGCCAGAAGCGAGACCTTCAGCCGACTGAGCGTCTGGCGGAAGCGCGCGTTGGCGAACCGCTCGGGCGCGATGTAGACGAGCTTGTAGTTTCCCGCCAGCAGTTCCTGGACCCTTTTTTCCAGTTCCTCCTCGGGTTCCAGCGGCGGGGCGGGGGGCACCACCGGGACAGGCCTCCGTCGCTGCCAGCGCCAGCAGAGAAGCGCGCAAAGGCCGAGCACCAAGGCGGCCAGCACCCACCACCCGCGGGTGGGACTCCCCTTCAGGACGTAGGGGGGCTTGGCGGGACCGATATCGGTATCGCGGGGGGTGAGGACGGTCAGCACCCGGACCGTCAGGGGGGGGGCACGGCCGTTCACCGGGCCCGAATCGTCCCCCTGGAATCGAAAGGGCACCGGCCCGACGGTCACCGCTCCGGTCACGAAAAAGGCCACCGTGATCGACGCCTCGAGTACTGTCTCCCCCCCCTGAACCCGCGGCGGTGCCGCATGGTGGCGGAGGATCTCGTAATCGCCCGCTGGCCAGTCCACCTGCAGCGCGGAAGCCTTCCCGGTTACACGGACGATCAGCCGTACCTCCACCCGATCCCCCACGGTGGCCTGCCCGGGCTGTGCCGAAAGTGCCGATTGCACCTGGGCAAAAAGCCCCCCCCCGGTGAGCAGGAGCATCAGGAACAGGGGCAACAGGCGAATCATCGGGCCATTTTCCGCCGCCGCCGGGTGAACAGTTCGAACAGGGGTTTTTCGGGGCTGATGTCGCCGAACAGTCGCACCACGTCGACCCCGTGGCGGGTGAAGAGGGCGCCCACCGTTTTCTCTCGGGCGGCCCGAAAGGCGACAAATTCGTTTCTCGTCTCTTCCTGCGAGAAATCGACCAGCACGTCCTGCCCCGTTTCCCGATCCCGCAGGTTGAACATGCCCCGCGAAGGGGGGGCGAGTTCGCCGGCATCGGCGATCCAGGTGGCGATCAGGTCGTGTTTCCGGGCGGCGATCTTGAGCGGGGTCTCGAATCGCTCGTCGAGAAAATCGGATACCAGGAAGATCACCGCCTTCTTTTTCAGCATGCGGTTGAGGGTCTCGAGGGCCAAGGTCAGCGAGGTCCCCCGGCCCTTGGGGGTGAACTGCAGGATTTCGCGAATCAGCCGCAACAGGTGGTTTTTTCCTTTGCGGGGAGGAACGAAGCACTCGATCCGGTCGGTGAACAGCAACAGGCCCACCTTGTCACCGTTGAGCAACGAAGCGAACGCCACCAGGGCCGACAAGTCGGCGGCTGTTTCCTGCTTGCTTTTTCGGCCGGCGAAAAAACGTAGCGAGGCCGACATGTCGATGGCCAGAATCACCGTCAGTTCGCGTTCCTCGACGTAGCGTTTGACGAAGAGGCGGTTGTTGCGGCTCGAGACGTTCCAGTCGATGATGCGGGGATCGTCGCCGGGCTGGTATTCGCGGACGTCCAAAAACTCCATCCCCTTGCCCTTGAACGCGGAATGATAGGGGCCGGCAAACACGTTCTGGGCCTTGCGGCGGGAGACGATGGCGATGCGCCGGATCTGGCGCAGGACTTCTTCCGAGATCACCTTGCGACCACAAGACTCAGCTGAACTCGATCAGGATCTTGCCCGTCATCGAGACGCGCACGTTCACGGGGAAGGCGAACTTGATGTTCCAGACCCTGGGTTCCTTGTCCGACAGCTGCAAAAAAGACTGACGGATCTCGACCGGCACCTTGGCCACAAGCTCCACCCCCTCCACCCCGGAAAAAGAGAGCCGGACCGTCTGGTGCTGTCGCCCCAGGCACTCCACCACGTAGTCTTTGCCGGCAGTGCACTGCACGTACATCATCTCGATATCGTAGAGTCGCTCTTCCATGGGTCTGCCCCCTTGTCCAGCCGGTCCGGTGGGATTATACATGGGGCCCGGAGGGTTTGCAAACCATGCCGGCCTCCATCCCGCAATCGGTCGCCAGTTGGCCGCAGGCCGCCTCTCTCGCCCGCCCTTTCGACCAACGGATCACCGCGGTCTGCCCGCTGGCGGTGAGTTCGGCAGCAAAAGCGGCCACCCGGCTCTCGGGGGGAGCGGCAAAGGGGACCCCGGCCACGGGATTGAACGGGATCAGGTTGATCTTGCAGGGAATCCGACCCACCAGCCGGGCGAGCTGCCGGGAGTGGACAGAGGAGTCGTTGACCCCGCTGAGCAACACGTACTCGAAGGTGACCGGATAGGGCCGCCGTCGCAAAGCAAGGTAGCGGAGGAGGTCTTCCAGCGGATAGGTGCGGGAAACCGGCATCAACTCGCAACGCAACGCGGCAGAAGGGGCGTTCAGCGATACGGCCAGTTTCACCCGCGGAAACTCCTGTTCCAGCTGGGGCAGCAAAGGCAGGATCCCCGCTGTCGACACGGTGATGTGGCGCGGCGAAACCGCCAGCCCCGCGGGGTCGAGGAGGACGCGCAGCGCATCCCGCACCGCCGGGTAGTTGAGCAGCGGCTCGCCCATGCCCATGAACACCACGTTGATCCGCCCCCCGTATTCGGGCGGCAAGGATTCGCGGAGACGCACCGCCTGGGCGACGATCTCGGCGGCGCTCAGGTCCCGTCTCCACCCCATCTGCCCGGTACGGCAGAAAGCACAGGCAAGCGGGCACCCCACCTGGGAGGAGAGGCAGAAGGTGTAGTGGTCTTTCTCCCGCAAGAGCACCGCCTCCACCCGCAGCGAATCGGCCAGGAGAAACACCGCCTTGCTGGCCTCGGCCCGCCCGTCGAGCGGAGAGCCCAGCGTGGGCAGCGAAAAATCGACATGCTGGGCCAGCAACGCACGCGTTGCCTTGGAGACGTTGGGCCAATCTTCGGGATTCGGCCGCCCTTTCCGGTAAACCCACTGGAACACCTGGGTGGCAACAAAGCGGGGCAGGCCGAGGGCCATGAATTGTTTTTCGGCGTTGGCCCGGGTCCAGCTGTAAAAGTGAGGATCAGCCATCGGGCGGAAATGCAAGCAGCGCCCGCAGCGTTAAAACCAGCGGCGGGGGCAGTTCCAGCCCGGCCAGGAAGGAGGTCCAGGACGCTTGTCCCGGGATGGCGAGAAGCCCCCCGGTCTGCTCGAGAAACGAGTTCAGCGACGGCGCCAGGAGCTGCGAGGAAAGGGTTGCCCGCCCCCCCTCCGCAGACAGCACGGCGCCGCTGCGGATCAGGTGCCAGAGGAGGAGGCGCCGCCCGTTTCGCTCGGCGTCGCCGGTCCCGGCGATCACCCCTTCCAGGAGCAGGGCGGTACCAGCCGACAGCCAACCCTGGCGGCACTGCCACGAGACGAGCAAGGGGAATGGCGCCGGCAGGGTCATCTCCCAACCCGCCGCCAAAAACCCGTAGTCGAGAAAGGCGGCAACGGCCTCGGGCTGGATCGCTCCCCAGAGAACCAGGGCCGAGGCCCGGGCCGAACAAATCGTGGCCAGCGGGAGCTGCAACTCGGGCGATGGCAGGACTTGCGGAAATCGAGTCTGCGAACCTAAAGCCAAAGTCAGCAACCAGCGCCGCCACAAGCCCACCTGGACGGCGGCAGCGTGATGGGCCCAGGTTCGCCAGGGCTCGGCCAATCCTCGGCCCGCCAGTGGCTCGATCTTTTTCTGGAAGCTTTCACGCAGGCGGTCGGTGAG
>CAZTNO010000274.1:0-3684 GCA_964614865.1 uncultured Clostridia bacterium | reverse complement strand
GTCAGCGTCGTTGGCGGGCATCCCACCTGTACCTGGACTACCAGGAGATGCTGCGGATCGAGCGCCCCGATGTGCTGGTCATTGCCACATGGACCTCCTCCCATCGCGATATCGCCGTGTTTGCCGCAGAGAACGGCGTCCGGGGCATCGTGCTCGAAAAGCCGGTGGCCGTCGATCTCGACCAGGCAAAGGAGATCCTCGCCGTTTGCCGCAGGCATGGGGTGAAACTGGTCGTCAACCACGAGCGGCGTTGGGACCCCCTCTACCGGAAAGCCCGCGAGATCATCGAGGGGGGGACCCTGGGCGATTTGCGCACCATCTTCGCCAGCGTGCTGTGCCAGTCTGCCGCGCGGGGTTCCTGGCAGAGCATCCTGTCTGGCGTGGGCGGGGGGCCGCTCTTGCATGACGGCACCCACCTGATCGACATGATCCGCTTCCTCTGCGGTGAGTTTTCCTCGGTGCAGGGCACGGTCCGCCGCGAGGATCCCGACGTGGGCGTGGAGACGACTGCGGTGGGGCAGATCGAGTGCAGTTCCGGGGTGCACGTTTTTTTGGAGGCGGGGGGGATGCGGGAGTACTTTCACTTCGAGCTCGACCTGCAGTTCACCCGCGGGCGGCTGAAGGTGGGGAACGGCATCCAGGAGCTCTGGACCGTCGCTCCGTCCCGCAGGTATTCGGGCTTTACCGACCTCGTCCGCGGCGAGTTTCCCCCGCTGGCGGAAACGATGAACCCGTTCACGGGGGCCCTGCTGGAAGTCGCGGCTGCCGTGGAGCAAGACCTGCCCGAAGCGGCGGTCCACTCCTCGGGGGTTGACGGGATGAGGGCCATGGAGGCGGTGTTCGCCTTGTACTACTCGGCCTTTCTGGGTGGAAAGCCGGTCTCCCTGCCCCTGAAACTCAGCGGTCACCCACTCCGGAAGATGTTCCAGACCGGCATGCTCTGATCCGGGAGAGGCCCCATATCGCCGACAACGCCCCCCGGAAGGGAACGGGTATGGTATAATGGGCTCCGTATCCATCATGAGCCGGGCATCCGAACGAATTCTGGTCATCTACAATCCCTCCTCCGGAGTCGTCTCCAAGGATCTGGCCACCTCTCTGATCTTCAAAAGGCTGCGTCGCTACTTCAACACCGTCTCCATCGTCAACACCAATTCGCCCGAACACGCCCAGGAGCTTACCCGGCAGGGGATGGAGCACTACGACGTGATCACCGCCTTCGGCGGCGACGGCACCATCAATTCGGTGGCAACGGCCATGGTGGGGTCGGACAAGGTGCTGGGCGTTCTGCCCGGAGGATCGGGCAACGGCCTGGTACGAAACCTGGGCATCCCTCTCTCCTGGAGACGGGCCCTGGACGTCCTCATCTATGGCGAGGACATCCGCATCGACGCCGGAAAGATCAACCAGCACCTGTTCTTCAACGTGGCCGGCATGGGGCTCGACGGCTTCATCTCCAAGAAATTCAACGAGGAATCGGCCAGTCGCGGCATCTTGCCCTACGTGTACTACGCCATCCGCGGCTACTTCGAGATGCCCGATTTCCGGGTGCGCATCACCCTGGACGATACCGAATTCGACGACCAGATCTTGCTGATCGCTTTCGCCAACTTTCGCCAGTACGGGGGCAACGCGATCATCGCCCCCCACGCCCTGCCCAGCGACGGCCAACTCGATCTGTGCGTTCTCAACCCGTTTCGCCTGCTCAAGTCGTCGCTGACCATCCAGCGCCTGTTCACCGGCAATATCGACAAGTTCCCCTTCTACAAGACGTTCCGTTTCGAACAGGTGCGGGTCCGGTCGTTATCGGGGCCGATCCCCTACACCTTTGATGGCGAGGCCTGTGTGGAAGAGCTCACCGAGTTCGACGTGTCGGTGATTCCCGCCTGCCTGAAAGTGCGCCGGCCCGTGCCCGGCAGCGGAACCTGACCCCCCCCAAAAGGGCAAAAAAAAAGGGGGAAGCTCGCGCTTCCCCCTTGAGGAATCAGATTCGAAAGGTTATTCGCCGCCCGATGTCTGCTTTTCGGTTACCAATCCGATCACTTCGATCTGGGCATTCTTGATCTCGTTCATCACGTCGACCACCTCGCCGTATTCCACTTCGATATCGGCCTTGAGGAGCACCTTGCTTTCGGTTTTCTTCATCTCCTCGCTCTTGTCGGTGATCATGTCGCCCAGTTTGGTGATATCGTCCACCAGTTTGTCATCGAGATACACACCGCCCTTGTTCTTCTTGATGTAGACGGTGAGCATCTGCCCGGGTTCGGGCTGATCCATGGTGTTTTTGGCTTCCGGCAACATCACATTGGCTCCCTTTTGAATCATGGGAGTCACCACCATGAAGATGATGAGTAGCACCAATAAAATGTCGCAAAGGGGAACGACGTTAGGTTCCGACTTTGCCTCGTTACCGCCGCCAATCTCGACGCTCATTGATTGCTCCTTACTACTTGGACTGCAGTTTGATGTAGTGGTCGATCAACTCGGAAGAGGCGTTGGCCATTTCACCGGTGAAGATGTCGACCCGGTTGAGCAGGGAGTTGAAGAACCAGACGGCCACGACCGCCACGATGATGCCGAAGCCGGTGGTGATCAGGGCTTCGGAAATACCGGCGGCCACGGCACCGATGCCGCCCGAGCCGGACACCGACATGCTCTGGAAGGCGTTGATGATGCCAAAAACGGTACCGAACAGGCCGACGAAGGGGCCGGTGGAACCGATGGTGGCCATGCCGTTCAGACCGCGCTTGAACTCCTGCACCCCTTTGATGGTGGAGCGCTCGATCGCCCGCTTGGCGGCATCGACCTTGTCCTGGTAGTTGGCCTTGCTGTCTTCCTGGAACTGCAGTTCGCCGAGACCGGCGACCAGCACCTTGGCCAGGTGGCTGTTCTTGAAACGGCGGTCACTGGCCAGCCGCACCGACTCGTCCACTTTGCCTTCCTGCCAGAGGCCCGAGATGAGCTTGAGCAGGGTGCGCGACTGCTTTTTGGCCTTGTTGAAGACGACCATACGCTCGATGCCGATGGCGATCGAGTAAATCGACATGAACACCAGGCAGAAAACAACTGCCTTGGCGATAATGCCCATGTTGTGCCACATCTCAACCAGACTGAATTGCATAAAAACCTCCTAAAAAGTTAATGGAACACGCAACTACTTGTTCATGCTGAAGGTGACCGTCACGGTGAAGACCACCGGCTTGGGCACGCCGTTCAGCAAATAGGGCTCGTAGATCCACTGCTTCACCGCATTTACCGCGGCATCGTTCAGCAGGGGATGACCGGTGATGACCCGGGCAGTACGCACCCGACCGTAGATGTCGGTCTGGGCCTCGACCACCACCACCCCGGAGATACGGGCCGAAAGGGCCACCGGAGGATACACCGGGGCGACTTCCTTGATCTTCTTGGGACGCTGCACGCTGGCCACGCGAACGGCCTGGGTGTCGGCGATTTCGCCGCCCTCGGCACCGCCGAGCACGCCGCCGACCACGCCGCCTTCGACGCCGCCTTCGACACCGCCCTCGATGCCGCCCTCGATGCCGAACCCGCTGATGTCCTCTTCCTTGATCTGCTGCGGGATCTCCACCGGCGCGACCAAGCGGCCGGCGATGATGGGCTTGTTTTCAACCTTTTTGTCCTGCTGATCCTCCGCCTTGTTCTCCACCTTCTTTTTGGCAGGCG
>CAZTNO010000273.1:0-3703 GCA_964614865.1 uncultured Clostridia bacterium | reverse complement strand
ACGCTGACGGGCGGTTTCATCACCGCTTCCAGCGCGCCGACCGGGGGGACGCCCTATAAATTAGACCTGCCCCGCCACTCGGGCCCGGCCGCCCGGTGCCCCGCCGAAGCTCCGGGCGAAACCGTCCGACCGGGCCGCGAAACCGTGCTGGTTGTGGAGGATGAACCGGCAATCCTGGCCATGTGCCGGGCCATGCTGGAGGGGCTGGGGTACCAGATCCTGACGGCCGGAACGCCAGGAGAAGCGATAGGGATTGCCGGCGCAACCAAAGATCCGATCCACCTCCTGCTCACCGATGTGGTCTTGCCCGAAATGAACGGCCGCGACCTGGCCCAGCGGATACAAACGCTCCACCCGAAGTTGAAAAAGCTCTTCATGTCCGGCTACACTGCCAACGTGATCGCCCACCAGGGGGTGCTCGACGAGGGAGTGCACTTCATCCAGAAGCCGTTTTCCATCAAGGAACTGGCCGCCCAGGTACGCCAGACCATCGACCACGGCTGAGGGGAAAGGCTGGCAAAACAACCGTCCCCGTAGCGAGCGCCCCCTTTGCCGGCCAGAACCCGGGGGGGGATCTGGTCACGGGTTCAGCGGCGCAAGATCGACCGCCCCCCCTTGCGTGAAGGCGATTCGCACCACCGCCTTTTCCAGAGCGACCACCCCCCCCAGGGGGTCCACCCGTAGCCCCCCTCCGGAGGGGATGCCGTAGGCTACCGGCAACCGGCGCAGGGTCACCAGCGTTTTCAACTCTTCCCAGTGTTCGCCTTCGCCGTGGGTGTCCAAACACAACGAAACCAACCCCAGGCAGGGGAACGCAGATACCGAACGATCGTCCTCGGGATCGGCCCAGCGCACCCACTGCTCGCCGAGCAGGATACTGCCGGCCGAAACGCCAAGGAAAGGCCGGCCCGCCTGCCGCAACTCACGAAGGCAGGGGATCGCTCCGCTGCGCGTGAGGCTGGCCATGCCGGCCGCCACATCCCCCCCGCCCAAAAAAATCAGGTCGCACTTCGCCAGCACCCGCCGGGCTTTCGGCAAGGAATCGCCGGGAGCTCCCAAAGCCACCGGCAACACCTCGCCCGCCCCCGCCAAGGTGAGTAGGTCGGCGCTCCAGGCAAAAAAGGCGGGATCGTCGCCACTGGCGACACCGACGTAGGCCACTTTGGGTCGGCGAACGGCCAGGGAAGAGATCGCTCCGGCCAAAAGGGCAGAGCCGCTTCGGCGATCCGCAGCTCCCCCCCCCGCCAACAGGAAAACCGGGGCGGGCGAGCTGTTCACGGAGCCCGCTCCAGCAAGTGGCCGTGATCCACAAAAAATGCGGCGCGCACGAAGCGAAATTTCCCCGAAGGCTCAGGACGCAAGGCAGAGACGACCCGGGCTGCCACCTCCACCCCGGCTCCGAAACAACCATGAAGCAGTTCACGGGCCCTTCGGCAGACCCGGGCAGGCTCCCCCGTTGAAATCAACATCTCGAGCTCGTATCGCCCGGGGGCCGGTAGCACCAGTTGCCACCCCAAAAGCTCCTCCAACCCGGCAAGCTGGCGATCCAGATCGTCCACCGAAACCGCCCGCCCGTCGTGGGCATAGGTCACGTCGACCAGGCGCCCTTCGATGGCGGCCAGGGTTAGCCCCTCCCGCCTCCCGCAGGGGCAATCCGCCGCCTCCTCCCGGAGGGCCACATCGCCGACATCGAAGCGAATGGGCAAAAACCAGGGGTTGTGGAACACCGTCACCAGGGGGAGGCCTCGCCTCGGCCCCCCGTGGGTTGCGGCAAAGGGCAGGAAATCGACCCGGCAGTGGGCGGTGTTCTGGTGCAACCTCCCCGCCTCGCACTCCATGAAAACGTGACCCGTCTCGGTGGAGCCGTACGAACTGGCGGTGGGGACGGCGAAGGTGCGGCGGATCCGGCGCAGGGCGGCGCGGGACGGGAACGAGTAGGTCAGGAAAAACAGTTGCGGCCATGCCAGGGAGAGGTCGAGCCCCTCTGCCCGCTCCAGGAAGAGGGCCAGATACGCGGGATCGGCTTCGACCACCACCGGGGAAAACGCGTTCCACTCGAGCGCCATGCGCCGGATGTCGCCCTCTTCCCAGCGGGCGGGGTCGGCGTGCTGGTTGAGGTAGAAATGACGCCCCAGGGTGCGCTCGGACGGAAGAAGGAAGCGATCGCTTTCGCCGGGACCGACACAGCGGGGGGAAGCCAGCACCACTTCGGCATGGTTGCCATTGGAAACCCGCCGGGCGTGGTCGTTCAATTGCCAGGCGGCCCTTTCGGAGGCCTCCCACCAAACCGGATCGAACACCAAGGTGACCTGGTCCTCGGTGGAGCCGCTGGTCTGGACCAAGGCGATCCGGTTTTCGGCGAGGCCCCGGTCGATGTTGGTCCCCGCCCTCAGGTAGCCGGCGGGAAAATTGCGGCGAAGGTCGGTTTTGGTGAGCCTGGGCAGCGCCGCGTAGCGCTCGTCGATGGGGGCCTGGGGCCCGGGATCGAGGGGGCGCCAGGCCGCATACCCCGGCACTTCGGCCAGGGCAGTCTCCAGCGTTTCCCGACTGAGACGGAGGTATTCGCTTTCCCCGGAGACGGCGGGAGGCCGGGGGGGCCAGCGGTGGGGCAAATGCCCGTTTTCCGGTGCGGGTTTCATGGGCTCGGGGCCAGCAAAGCCCATGGTACCCGGAACTCCGGTGTTTGTCAAATGTTCGCTTTTGTTACCGCCCCCCCCCGGCTTCGGGCCCTTTATACCGACAAGTGCTTCCCATTTCGGGCCCTCCGGGGTAAAATGGGGAGAGATCCATGGAGTCAGACACCCACTTTCCCGAACCTGCCGGCGAGGGCTCGGTTCGTGCCCAGTTGCTGCAAAAAACCGAAGAACTCGTCCAGGAAAAGAGGCTTCAGGAAGCCATCGGCGCCATTATCGGGGCCATGAACACCAGTGGCGGGCTCCGTTCCTTCCTGACGCTGGTACATCGCCACGTCGCCGAACTCATGGAGGCGCAGAACTTCTTTGTCGCTTTGTTCCATGAGGATTCGGGGATGTACACCTTCCCCTACTTTGCCGACGACCTGGAGAACAGCCGCACCCTGAACCCGGAAAACCTGGAGTACAGCCTGACCGACTACGTCCGCCGGCACGGCCCGCTGCTGGCAGACCACGCCGAACACTGCCGGCTGATCGAATCGGGCGCAGTCCGGGGGGTGATCGGCCCCGACTCGGCCATCTGGCTCGGGGTCCCACTGCGCATTTCGGGGCAACCCCACGCCATCGGCGTCATGGCGGTGCAAAGTTACTACCACCGGGAGGGCCTCGGCGAACGGGAAATGCGCATGCTGGTCACCCTCTCGGGCACCGTGGCCCTGGCCATCGACCGCATCCAGCTGGCGGCCGATGCCGTGCATCACTTCGACAATTCGGTGGCCGCCATTCGCGGCAACGCCGAATTCCTGCTGCTGGAGAACCGGCAGCAGCAGAAGAACCTGCTCGCCGTGCTGACCGCGCTGGCCGCCCCCTCGCCCCCTCTTCAGGATTTTGTCGGCCAGTTGCTGGCCGACTTCGAGCGGCAAAACCGGCGGCTGGAAAAGATCCTGGAAATCAGCGAAGCGTCATCCGAACGGATCCACGCGGTGTTCACCCCCCCCCTTAGCGAAACCTCCTGCCCCCCCTTTGTTCGACCGCCCCGCTTGTCATATACTTTCCGTTTCAGGGAGTTT
>CAZTNO010000272.1:0-3725 GCA_964614865.1 uncultured Clostridia bacterium | reverse complement strand
GGGTGGCCGAAAAGAGCATCGACTGGCGCTGCTCGAGGGGGACCATGGCCCGCAACATGCGCCGGATGTCGGGCAGAAAGCCCATGTCGAACAGGCGATCGGCCTCGTCGATGACCAGGAAGCCGAATTCGCGGAAGTCGATTTGCCGCGAGCCCTGGAAGTCGAGCAGCCGCCCCGGGGTGCCGACGAAGATGTCGGTCCCTTCGGCCAGCATCTTCTCCTGCTGGTGGTAGCCGACACCGCCGTAAAAGCAGCCGACCTTGAAGGGGAGGAACTTGCTGAGGAGCCTGGCCTCTTCCTCGATCTGCACGGCCAGTTCGCGGGTCGGGGCGATGATCAACGCCTTTTTCTTGATCTTCGTTTCCGGGTCGAGGAAACGCTGGAAGATGGTGATCAGGAAGGCTGCGGTCTTGCCGGTGCCGGTCTGGGACTGCACGAAGGCGTCGCGGCCGCACAGGGTGTAGGCCAGGGTCTGCTCCTGAACAGGCATCGGGGACAGGTAGCCCGCAGCTTCGAGCCCTTTCAAAATATCGGGGTGTAGGTTGAAATCTGAGAATGTCATGATGGTTCCGTTGACCTCATTGTACCACACTTCGTTGCCCGGGGGTACCCGCGGAATGGGTTCATCGCCAGGATTGGGGCGGGAAGCTCTTGGAGCGGCTGTTTTGCCGGCAAGCAGATGGTGCGGCTCATCTGGATGAAAATGGGAAACAAATCGTGTAAAATGGCCAATGAATACCTGACGAGGTCAATCCATGAGCGTTTTTCTCTGGCTGGTGGGCCTGGCATTGCTGATCGCTCCGCCTTCGTCTCAAACCGACGTGTTTCGCAACCAACTGGGGATGGAGTTCGTGCGCATTCCCGCGGGTACATTCCGGATGGGGGCTCCGGCGCAGACCCCGCTCACCCAGCCCGACGAGCTCCCCGCCCGCCGGGTGACCATCAGCAAGCCCTTCTGGATGTGCCGGACCGAGGTGACCCAGGAGCAGTGGAAGCGGGTCATGGGGTACAATCAGAGCAGCTTCAAGGACGTACGCAACCTGAAGCTCAACCGGCGGTTCCAGCGCAACCCTACCGAGAACGTGTCCTGGGAGGAGATCCAGGAGTTTATCCGGTTACTCAACGTGCCCGAGGGGCGCAACGTCTATCGCCTGCCCACCGAGGCCGAATGGGAGTACGCCTACCGGGCCGGCGGCCAGACCCCGGAAAACCTGGGGGCTTCGCCCGAACTGGCGGGCAAGCACGCCTGGTACGAGGTCAATGCCCGTCAGACCACCCACCCGGTGGGCACCCGGAAGGCCAATGGTTTCGGCCTGTACGACATGGACGGCAACGTCTGCGAGTGGGTGGCCGACTGGTACACCGAGACCTGCTCGGCCGAGCCGCAGGTCGATCCGCGGGGGCCCGAAAACGGATTGTCGCGGGTGTTCCGCGGCAGCTCCTGGAACAGCGTGGCCCAGTATCTGCGCGCCTCGCAGCGCTACTGCCTGCCGCCCAACTTCGCGCTGGGCATCGTGGGCTTCCGCCTTTGCCGCGATGTCGACCCCGTTCCCGCCGGCGGTTGAGTACCAGGCGGTCTTTCCCGCCGCTTGACAGGGCCGGGAGGGCCTCGGTACAATAGCCCGACACCCCGTGGAGCCCATTTCCCGTGCACCTGGATCGCGACGAATGTATCCCCTGTATCCTGGCCCAAATCGAGCGACTGACCGCCGAACTGCGGCTCTCCCCCGAGCGACGGGGGGCGTTGCGGGCAATCGCCGCTAAAACCGCCGCCAGCCTCGACCCGGCCGGGCTCACCGCCCCCGAGTTCTCGGCCCTCCTCTACCGTCGGGTCACCGATGACGTCGGGGTGAGCGATCCCTACCAGCAAATCAAGCGACAGCAGAACGCCACGGCCCGCAACCACCTGCCCCGGTTCCGGGCCCGCATCGCCGCGGCCGCCGACCCGCTGGCAGCGGCGATCCAGCTCGCCCTGCTCGGCAACCTGATCGACCTGGGCAACAGCCGGGTAATCGACGCATCCCCGCTGACAGGTTCCGCCGAGATCGAGCCGGCGGCGGTCAATGCCGCCATCGCTCTCCAGCAGCGGCTGACCGAAGCCGCCAGCCTTCTCTACATCGGCGACAACGCCGGCGAGGCGGTGCTCGACGCCCTGCTGATCGCCGAATTGCGCAGGGTCCAGCCGCGGTTGCGGGTGTTCTTTGCCGTGCGCGGGGGGCCGGCCATCAACGACGTGCTCGAGGACGACGCCCGCGATGCCGGGCTTGGAGAAGTCGCCGAGATCGTCTCCAGCGGGTGCGCGCTCGCCGGCACCTTGCCGTCCCTCGCCACCCCCCGCTTCCGCGAGCTGTATGGCCGGGCAGACATCGTGATCGCCAAAGGGCAGGGCAACTTCGAGACCCTGGAGGGTGAGGCGCGCGAGATCCTGTTCCTGTTCAAGGTGAAGTGCGCGGTGGTGGCCCGGTATACCGGCTGGGCACTGGGCACTTCGGTGGCTGCCTGGGGGCCCGCCCCGGCAAATCGGCAGCAGGCGGAATCGAGATGACACACCAGGTTGCTCGCCCCCGCGGGCGCATCGAAGCCCTCGACCTGTTCAAGTTCTTTACCCTGCTGTTCATGATCCAGGGCCACGTCTTTCGTGCCTATCTGCTGCCGGCGGTGAAGGCGGCGCCCTGGTACCGGATCCACGATGTGCTGCACGGCATGACCGCGCCGGCGTTCCTGTTTTCGGCGGGCTTTGCCGCCTTCCTCTCCTTTCAGCGCAAGCGGGAGAGTTACCTCCATCTCGACCGTCGCCTGCTCGACCGGGTGCGGCGGATCCTGTTCGTGGTGGCCGTGGGCTTTTTGGTCCACCTGCCCTACATGTCGCTGCGCAAGACCGTCCTGCGCACCCAGCAGGGGAGGGTCGACCCGTTCGTGCTCGACATCCTGCAGTGCATTGGCGTCGGCCTGCTGGTGTTCACCGTATTGGCCCTGGTCGTGCGCGGTCGCGAGACCTGGCTGGCCGTCTCCACCGGGCTGAGCGCCATTTTCCTGTTCGTGAGCGCCCCCGGGGCCGCCGCCATCCGCTGGCCCTGGCTGATCGAACCCCTGTTCTCCCCGGATCGCTCCCTGTTTCCCCTGACCCCCTGGGTGGGCTTCCTGCTGCTCGGCGCCACCGCCGCCTGGCTATACAGCCGGGTTGCCCCCGGCCTTTTTTTTGGCGGCCTGGGTTTGCTCGGGGCTCTCTTTCTGCCGGTTCACTTCCTGTTTCCCGTCGGCACCCGGGCCGAGTGGACCCTGCCCGGAAACCTGACCAAGCTCGGCGGGGTGCTGCTGATCCTGGCCCTGACGGCAGCAGTGGCCCATCGGGGCCCGCCCTCCCTGATCCGCCTGCTCAAGCGGGCGGGCCGCGAGTCGCTGTTCGTCTACCTGTTCCACCTGATGATGGTCTTCCACCTGGTGTTCATCCCAGGGTTCGAGGTCGTCTGGGGGGGGCGGCTGACCCTGCCCGGGGCAACGGCCGCTTTCGTCCTGATCGCCGCAGTGACCTTTGCCGTGGCCCTGCTCTACACCGGCTTCAAAGACCACTTTCCGCAAGCCTGGCGCCGGGCTGTCACCGGTTTCTGGATCCTCTTCTGGGTGCTCTTCGTCCTCAACCCGAACTGATCCCCCCCGCTCTCGGGGACGGTTCGTGTATCCGTGAATCCGTAGGCCTGAGATCGGAGACTTTCTCGAGACTTGAA
>CAZTNO010000271.1:0-3726 GCA_964614865.1 uncultured Clostridia bacterium | reverse complement strand
ATATAACTCACCGGCACATCCATGCGAACAGCTACTTCTTCAACCGACATTCCACTATCAGCGAAGCGCTTCATAACCATCACCAAGTCTTCAGCCACTTCGATTATATGATGGTCCGGGTCATAAAAACGCACAACTCTCTGACCCCAGCTATGTTCTTTCGGTTCATCGACAAATTCAACTTGAAACACTTCCAACAACTTAAGAAATGCATTCAATTCTTTTGTTTCAAAATACAATTCACCAGCGTTATGGCCTAGTTTTATTTCTTTATTTGCAATAAAACCCTCCCAAGTGTCCTTCGTCTGCAAAAAAAGCCCGTTCTCCAACTGAACATTCGCACCAAAATCTCCAACCACTTTCATTCCCAATAAATCCTGATAAAATTTCTTGCTTACTTCCATGTCGCTAATGGCAATCAGAGTCCCTTTGTACTGCATCGCACACCTCTCCCTGTCGAGTCTTCCTTTAGTCACTGTCTTGCAAGTTCGTCGACGATCTGGCCAAGCCGGCGCTGCCGGGTCTCCTCTTTTTTAGCCGAGGCCACCGAGTCGTTGAGCTCCTTTTGCCGGGTGTACGACAATCGGTGGAACCGGCTGCCAAGGTCGTGGTTTGCGGAAAGCAAGCGGTCCAGCGCCTGGTGCAGAACGACCCGCCGCTCCAGCGGATCCTCCGCCAGGTCGACCTGGACCCGATCGCCCACCCCCTTGCCGATGCGGGCCAGGATCTCTTTGCGAATGCCCACGACATGGCATTCGGTCCCCATCCTGACCAGCGACCCCCGGTATTCCACGTTATCGAAGGTGCACGCGACCTTGATCCGGCCCTTTTGCCCGAAGATCTTCTCCACGTCACCGGGGAATTCGACGTAGGCTCCCCCCTTCCCGATGGCGGATCTCTGGACGGTGGCCTCGAAGCGAAAGTGTTCCATCGGTTTCCTTCCTCCCTTCAACTCGAAAAGCGATCTCCTTTTGCCCGGATCGCTCCCCCACCCCGGCACCATCCCGACGGCGGGGAAGCGTTCCCACCAGGCATTCTAGCACGGTTGCCACCGAGGGGGCGTTGCCCGCAAAAAAGGCCCGCCGGCGTTGACTTGGCGATGGCAACAGGGTAGCATCGGGAAGCCAAAGGCGAAAAACCGACAATAAACTTGGAGGAACACATGAAAGTGCTGGTTTTGTATTACTCGGCGTACGGACACATGTACCAGATGGCCCAGGCCGCCGCAGAAGGAGCCCGCACCGTGCCGGGCGCCCAGGTGACGATCCGGCGCGTGCCCGAGACCCTGTCCGATGAGTTGCTGGCAATGATCGGGGCCACCGAGGCGCAGCGGGCACAGTCGGCGGTTGGGGTCTGCCAGGTGGACGAGCTGGCCGCCGCCGACGCGATCATCTTCGGGACCCCCACCCGGTTCGGCAACATGTGCGGGCAGATGCGCCAGTTCCTCGACGCCACCGGGGGGCTCTGGGCGAAGGGAACCCTGATCGGCAAGGTCGGCAGCGTCATGACCAGTTCGGCCACCCAGCACGGCGGGCAGGAGTCGACCATCCTCTCGTTCCATACCACCCTGCTTCATCACGGCATGGTGATCGTCGGCCTGCCCTACTCTTTCCAGGGGCAGATGGACATCAGCGAGCTCACCGGCGGCTCGCCTTACGGCGCCAGCACCATCACCGGCGGGCAGGGCGAACGCCAGCCCAGCAAGAACGAGCTGGACGGAGCGAGGTTCCAGGGCAAGCACGTGGCCGAAATCACCACCAAGCTGACCAGAGCATAACCCAGGAATTACTCTGCCCTCGAGGCCTCGATCAATTCCTGCAAATCGCGGTGTCGGCTGACGGGCTGATCGGTGGCGATACCCCGGAAAAGAAGCGGATCGTGGTGTACCAGGAGATGGTACAGACCGAGCAGGCGCGCCAAATAGGTCTTCAGAGTATCCAAAAGCCCGAGTTCGCTGCGAAAATACTGGCCTCGAATCGGAAAATAGCTGACCTGCCGGCGGATGAACTCTGGCAAGGAACGCTGGTAAATCTCGGCAACCATGGCGTGCTTGGGCGGAATCGCCGATGTACTGAACACGAAAACCCGTTTTGCCCGCAGCACCCCCCAATGGCGCTTGAGGTAGCGGGCTCCATAAAAACACCCCATGTGGAAGGGGGCACCCACGATGACCGTGTCGTACGGGGCAAGGTCGGGATGCGGGCTCCGGCTCAGGTCGAAAAGATCGGCCCGGCACTCCTGCGCCAACCACTCGGCATAGCGTCGGGTCGAACCATTGCGGCTGCGATACAGCACCACCGTTTCCATCTACTCCTCCTCGAGCAGCCGCTGGTCGTTGCCAGCGCGGCCCTGCAATCCGTTGACGAGCAACTCGATGTAGCCGTCGATCACCTGCCGCTGCTCCTCTTCCCCGGCGTTTGGGGAATCGATCAACAAGCAGGTCACGCCATGCAGCGTGGCCCAGACCACCTGTACCGCAGGGTAGAGGGAACGTCTCGGGATTTCGCCCATGGCCATAGCCTTCTCCAGGGTCCTGGCCATCACGCCAAACCCCTTTTCGGCGGTTGCCGCCTCGGTCAGGAATTGGGCATCCCGGTTGCCGCGGCCCAACTTGCTGCGAAAGGTGGCCCGGTACCAGTTGGTGTTTTCGAGGGCAAACCCGATGTAGACGCGCATCCCTTCGATCAGTTGCCGCAAGGGAGATTTAGATCCTCCCTTGTTTACGGCCTCCAATCGGAGCATGAACCGGAAAAAACCGTCATCGACGACATTCTGGATCAGGTCGGCCTTGTTCTTGAAGTACAGGTATATGGTGGTCGGGGAATAGCCGATGCGTGAAGCCACCTTGCGAATGGATACCTGCTCGTACCCTTCTTGGGTCAGCAGGTCAAGGGTGGCCGCAAGGATCCGTTGGCGCAATTGCTGTTTTTCGCTCTCGATCCGCGCTCTGACTGACAATCCTTGACTCCACCATTTAAATAAACACTGTTATTTTATTAGTCCTCGCCCCCCTTGTCAAGCCCCGGTTCATTGAAATCTGTCTTTGCCCGGAATATAATCACATCGGCCTTGATGGAGAGATGGCCATTTGCCTGGCGAAATCGCCAGGGTTGGATTGCGGCCATCGGTTGCGCTAGCCAATCTCGAGCGGATCTATGCCGACAAGATGGAGATGCCAAGGATGTTGAAGCTTTCCCGCCTGGAGAAAGAGTACCGGATGGGCGAATCGGTAGTCCATGCCCTGCGGGGCATCGATTTGCATATCCGGAAGAACGAGTTCGTGGCGGTGATGGGGCCTTCGGGGTCAGGCAAATCGACCCTGATGAACATCCTCGGCTGTCTGGATCTGCCTTCCGCGGGTTCCTACCAGCTGGACGGCCAGGAGGTGAACGGACTGGACGACAACCAGCTTTCCACGGTACGCAACCAGCGTCTGGGCTTCGTGTTCCAGAATTTCAACCTGCTGCCGCGCTTCACCGCCGTGAAGAACGTGGCCCTGCCGATGAAGTACTCACCCGCCGGACCGTTGGATGCCCTGGAGAAAGCGGCCCGGCTGCTGGAGATGACCGGGCTGGGCGACCGGCTCCATGACGTGCGTAGGGGGTTTGAGCTCCTCACGCGCGAGGCCGAAATACACGGCCTGCAAGCCCTCTTGGACGGTGCGGAGCCGCCGGCCTGCCCCCAGGCACGCGAGGCCGATCTGGCTGCCCTCGCTGCAGACTGTGC
>CAZTNO010000270.1:0-3746 GCA_964614865.1 uncultured Clostridia bacterium | reverse complement strand
GAGGTGATGACGGGCATGTCGGTGTAGCGTTGGACGTCGGAGGGTTTCTTGAAGGTGTGGTCGAAGTACTCGATCAGGAAGCCGAGGGTGAAGCCGTTGATGAAGCCGACGAGGAGTCCGAAGAGGAGGACGAGGACCTTTCTGGGGAAGACGGGGCCGTCGGAGGGGAAGGCGCGCTTGACGATGGAGACCTGGGAAGGCATGTTGGTGTCGGAGACGGCCACCGATTCCTCGCGGCGTTTGGAGAACGCGTCGAACGAGGAGTGGAACACCGAGATGTCGCGCTCGATGGAGCGTTCGGCGATCAGTTGCTCCTTGATCTTGACGCTGGCCAGGTCGAGTTCGGTGATCCGTTCCCGCAGGCTGTCGATCTTGTCCTCGGCGCTCTGCAACTTGGCGTCCTCGTTTTCCTTGTAGTTCCTGACCTCCTTGCGCAGCGCGGCGTAGGTGTCGGCCAGGTGCTTGGTCACGAGCTTGGCCCGGTCGCTTTCGGGGTTGTAGGCCCGCAGCACGGCCCCGCGCTCGACCAGCAGGTCCTGCAGTTTCTTGCTCAGTTCGACGATCGCGGGCACGTTCTCGATGAACGAGAACAGCGGCATGGTGTCGTCGGCCAGCCGGCGTTCGAGATGGGTGATCAGGCTCTGCCTGTCGATCACCTCGTTCTCCAGTACGTTGAGCAGCAGCTGCATGTTCTGCTTGACCACCAGGTTGTTGGCCAGTTCGGTCTTGGGATCGGCCACCGAGGTGCTGCGCACCAGCGCCAGCAGTTCTCTTTCCTTGGCCGCCAGCTTCTGCCGGTAACGCTCGGCGTTGTCGGTGAAGTACTCGCCCGACTCGATCGGGTAGTACACCCGGTTGCGGTAGTCGATGTAGTTCTCCATCAGGGCGCTGAGCACCGTCATCGCCTGCTGCGGGTTGCGCGAGTAGTAGCTGACCTCGATCACGTTCGATGCCGGCACCAGCTCGGTCTTCAGCCCGCTCTGCACGTTGTAGACCTCTTCCACCAGCGCCTGCCCGGTGACCGCCGGAAACTGCTTGCGCTCGATCAGCCACTTGATCGTCTGCTCGATCACGTTGGGCGAGATCAGGATCTTCTCCTCCGAGGAGAGGTCCTCCTTGCTCACGTCGGGCGTCCGGTTCACCTCGCTCTCGATCGCCTGCGGGCTCTTCTCCACCTTCTTGGCCCGCACCAGGATGTTGCCCGTCGCCGAGTAGGTCGGCGGCCACAGGAAGGCCACCAGCAGCGCCGCCACGAAGGTGATCCCGGTCACCCAGGCGATCACCCGCTTCTGCCTGAAGAAGATGAACAGCAGCTCTTTGATGTAGTTTTCGGTTTTCATCGTTGTTCACCAAACAGGGACAGCCCCCCCTGCTCGTCGATGTAGATCTGTCCGGTCAGCCCCCAGCCGCGGAAGAAGACCATGTCGGCCAGGTCCTTGGCCACCTCCGCCGCCTTCTTCAGCCACGTCTTGGGCACGTAGACGATGTCGTTGGGCTTGAGGAAGAACATCTCGCTGCCGCTGCCGAACGAGAGCGTCTTCTTCAGGTCGACCCGCACCGCCACCATCTTCTTCTGGTGCCGGCGGATCACGAAGATGCTGCTGAGCTTGGCCCCGGGCAGGTACCCCTCGGCCAGGCTCAACGCCTCCAGTACCGAGATCGGCCGCGAGATCTCGAACCCGCCCTGCCGCTTCACCTGGCCCACGATGTACACCACCGACCCGCTGTGCTTCTCCAGGAACAGGTCGCAGTGCAGCCCGGGCAGGATCTTCTCGTACTGCGCGTTCAGCGTCTCGTTCACCTCCGGGATCGTCTTGCCCGCGGCCATCACGTCGCCCACCATCGGGAAGGTCACGAAGCCGTCGGGTCGCACCGTCACCAGCCGGCTCAGGCCGCGTGGCGCGGTATGCAGGTCGGCCTTCAGCTCCTTGATGCTGGAGCGGAAGTCGGGCACCTCCACCGAGATCTCGGGGATGTTGAGGATGTCCTTGTACTTCTCCTTGAGCTCGGCCGTGAACTCCTCCACCGTCTTGTCGATGGCGTAGACCGCCCCGATGTAGGGCAGCGTGATCGTGCCGTCGGGACGCACCTGTTGGGTCACGTTCAACTCCGAGGCGTGGATGAACTTCACCGTGATGCTGTGGTCCACCGCCAGCTTGAACGAGTCTTTCTTGATCCAGGTGCGGATCTGGAACAGCACGTCGAGCAGGTCCCCGGGGGTGATCCGGTAGTCGCTGAACACCTCGAACGGGTGCTGATTCTGGTCGAACGAGAACGTGGTCATGCCGACCGTCGCCTCCCGCTTCACCTTGGCCCCACCGCAACCCGCCAGCACCAGGAGCAGGGGCAGCACCACCGCCGCCCGCACCCAGCCCCGCCGCCATCCCTGCCGGTTCGCTCGCACCTTATATTTTTCCATACAGCCGCCTCGGTATGTAGTAGCGTCGCTTGTTCAACACCGCGCCGAGCACCTGCCCGCCCACGTTCTTCAGGTTGTCGCCCACCTGCTGCACCACTTCCCAGTTGGTCTTCTCGCACTCGATCACCAGCACGATGCCGTCGAACAGGCTGGCGAACAGCGAGATGTCCGAGGAATCGAAGAAGTGGCAACTGTCGACCACCACGTAGTCGAAACTCTCCAGCAAGGTGGCCAGCGTCTCCTTGAGCGTACCCACTTCGTGGCGCCCGATGTTGCTTTCCAGCGCCGTCCCCGTCGGGATCACCCGCAGGTTCTCCTGGTCGGTGCCGTACAGCGCCTTGCCCGGCGCCAGCCCCCCCACCAGGACATCGGCCAGCCCCGGAGTCGCCTCGATGTGGAACAGCTCATGCAGCCGCGGCGCGTAGAAGTTGGCGTCCAGCAGGGCCACCCGGGAGCGCACGTGCCCCGCCAGCGTGCTGGCGATGCTGATCGCCGCCGCCGTCTTGCCCTCGCCAGGATGCGAACTCGTGACCAGTATGGTGCGGATGTCCCGCCCCTTGGCCGCGTTCAGCAGGTTCCCCCCCAGCGACGTCAATTCGGCCACGTTGTCCCGGATCAGGTCCGCCATGTCCCGGTCCAGATACCCCGTTTCTATTGTATGCTCCACCACCTTGCCTCCTTATGGTGTTGCGACCCTTGCGAAAGATTGGACCATGCTCTCCCTCATGCTACCCAGTCTTGAAAAAAATTAGCACATCGAAGTCTTTATCGCAATACGTTGGTCACAGAATTGTCACGTTTTTGGCCTCCTCCCTGTAAGGCCTGTCTCCGGCGCTGAATCGGCCCGTGGAGTGTGGTACACTTTCGTCGGCGGGTTCACCGCTGGGCCAGGATGGGAGCGGGGACCCGACGGGAAATCGAAAACGCAGGCAAGATGAGGTCTTGGGAGAGTCGATGAGCAATCGGGTCCGTCTGCTTCTGTCCTGCCTGCCGGTGGTGATCGTGCTGGGGACCATCACGGTTTTCTTTCTGCGGGTCGAGCCCTACCGCATCGTCGGCGATAACCTCCTGGTGGCAGGGGGGGAGGCCCGGGTGCTTCCGGCCCGGGGAAGCCAGGACCCTGCTGTTCGCGAACGATCCCGATGGCACGGCAAGCTTCCCGACCTCGATCGCCTGGCCCCCCTGTGGTTGCTGGTCCGGGGACGCGCCCGGGTCGAGTCGGTGCAACGGGGCGACCGGGGCTGGAAGCTGGCCCGGGCCGATTTCACCTTCCTCGACCCGCAGGGGAGGGTGCTCCGTGACCCCGATTACACCCTGATGGCGACCG
>CAZTNO010000269.1:0-3905 GCA_964614865.1 uncultured Clostridia bacterium | reverse complement strand
CCGGCCGCCCGATCCCCCCTGCCGGTCGCCCTCCACCTGGGGCTTTTCCCCCAGGTCACCGCGGGCCCGATTGCCTCCTGGCGGCACTTCGCCCCCCAGGTCGCTTGCCTGCACCCCGACCTGGATTCGTTCTCGATCGGCGTCGAGCGGTTCATCGCCGGTTTGGCCAAGAAGGTGCTGCTGGCGGTTCCGCTGGGGCGGGTGGCCGATCAGGCTTTTGCCGCCGATGCCGGCGTCTTGCCCGCCTCCTGCGCCTGGCTCGGCCTGCTCTGCTACACCGGGCAGATCTACCTGGATTTTTCCGGCTACACCGACATGGCGGTCGGCCTGGGCCGCATGGTGGGCTACCGGTTGCCCGAGAACTTCAATTTGCCCTACGCCGCCCGCACCGTCAAGGAATTCTGGAACCGCTGGCACATGTCGTTGACCGGGCTACTGCGCGAGTACGTCTTCATGCCGGTGGCTTTCGCCGTGTCGGGCCGCATCCGCAAGGAACGTTTGCTGGGTGTGCGCGCCGAATCGTGGGCCTACCATTCGGCCACCGCGTCGACCATGTTGCTCTGCGGCCTTTGGCACGGGGCGACCTGGCCCTTCGTGGCCTGGGGCGGCCTCCATGCCTTGGCCCTCTCCGCCGAGCAGATGGTCGGGTTGAAGCGGTTGCGTCGCCTGCCCGGAATGCTGGTGCATGGCTGGACCCTGGCCGTGGTGATGCTCGGCTGGGTGTTCTTCCGCGCCGCCACCCTTCGCGGCGCGGGACGCTACCTGGCCTCCCTGGTCGGCCTGGGCAACCCCGATCCGGTCTACGACTGGAGGTTGTGGCTTGCTCCCGACGTCGCCCTGTGCCTGGCGGTCGGGGCCCTGGTCGCCCTGGTGCGCTGGACCCTGCTGGGGCAGCGGCTGGCTGGCTGGCTCGCCCTCCCCGCCGTACGCTGGTTGAGCGATTCCCTGCGACTGGTCCTGCTGGCGGGGATTTTCCTGCTCTCGCTGGCCGCGGTGGCCGCCGGGACCTTCAACCCCTTCATCTACTCGCGGTTCTAAGTGGCGCCTGCCCAGCGATCCCCCTTCGCCGTCCAGTCGGCGCCGCGTTCCCGGTTGCTGCGTCTGGGGCTCTGCCTGGTCTTTCTGCTGCTGCTTGCCGGACCTTGGTTGCTGCGCCTTTCCGGCACCCGCCCCGGCGAAAACCTGGGCGAGAAACGGCGTCTCAAAGCGGCGCCGCAACTCGGGAGCCTCCCGCTCCCCGAATTCCTGCAAACCTGGGGCGAGCACTTCGACGACACCTTTGCCGGTCGCGGGTTGTTGGTACGCACGTTCAATGCCGTCACCGTCTTTGGTCTGCAGACCTCCTGGGTGCCGCGCACCCTGGTTGGTCGCGGGGGCTGGCTGTTTCTGGACCGGGAAAACAATAAACGCTCCGAAGTGAACTACTACCGCGCCGGCAACTTGTTCACCCCGGCTCAACTCGAGCAATGGCGAAGCGCTCTGGAATCCCGAAGGATCTGGTTGGCCCGAAGGGGGGTCCGTTTTCTGCTGGTGTTCACCGCCAACAAGAGTTCGATCTATCCCGAGTACCTGCCGGGCCGGGTGCGAAGGGCAGGTGGGCCCAATCGGCTGGATCAGCTGTTGGAAACGTTGCGAAACGGATCGGGGGTCGAGGTGCTCGACTTGCGCCCGGTACTGATCGGGGCCAAAGGCCCCCTCCCCCTGTACGAGAAAACCGATACCCACTGGAACGACCTGGGGGCGCTACGGGCCGATCAGGCCCTGGTCCAAAGGTTACGCCTCCACTTTCCCGCCATTCGCCCCTTCGCCGACGAGGAGTTCACCCGGCACTGGCGACCGACCGAAGGGGGAGACCTGGCCCAGACGCTCTCGTTGCAAGACACCCTGCTGCGCGAAGTCAGCCTGCGCCTGACTCCCGTTGCGCCGTTCACCGCCCATCAGTTGGAGCCGATGCGCCGCATGCCCGGATTCTCTTTCGTGCGCACCTCTACCTGGGGGCAAAAGGATTCGCGCCTGCCCCGGGTGGTGATGGTGCACGACTCGTTTTACCACCGCTGGCGCCCCTTTCTCAGCGAGCATTTCGCAGAGATCACCTATATCTGGGACTGGGGTTTCGGCCTCTTTCCCGAGGTGGTCGAGCGGGAAAAACCCGACCTGTTCATCGCCCAGCTCACCGAGCGGGTGCTGCTCGACCTGAAGATATCGGCTCCACCCGCAGATCCACCGCAATAGGGGCTAGCGCCCGCGTTCCATGTTTTTCAGCAGCCGGTGCATGTCGTCGAGTTTCTGCTGAACCTGGGCGATCTTCTGGTCGAGGGCGTTCGTCTTCTGGTCGAGGACGTTCACCTTCTGGTCGAGCAGGATCAGCCGATCGTTGAGGGAGGCGAGCCGCTTGTCGAGTTCTGCGGAGTCGGTCTGCTGGGCGGCCGGTTCCCGCGGGTCCAGACGCTGCACTCTCTGTGCAGGCAAGGGGCTTCCGGTCAACAGGGCCAGCGCCAGGACCGTTCCGGTCACAAGCAACAGGGCCAGGGTCACCGTGCGCAACGTACCTTTCTGTTTCATGTTCAACCTCCCTTCTTGGAATAGGTCCATTATACCATCAACCCTTGGCAAATCTTCCCGGATTCTGCCTAAACAGCCCCCGGGGGCGACTTCACCGGGAGTATTGCCTCATCCTAAAAACACGATGAGGGGTAACTGGTTGCCTCATCTCAAAAACGCTACGAAAAAAAGCGTGAACGGTCTAACCTGCGAGTCGACAGAACAAGGCTTACAGGGGGTCGGAGATGGGGTTAACCATGGCAGAACGTAAGTCGGTCAGTCGGGAGTTGGCGAGCAGGTATAAGCGGGCCAACAGAAGCAAGAAGACTCGTATTCTTGATGAGTTCACCAATATCACGGGGTACCGTCGAGACTACGCATCATTCTTGTTACGCAACTGGGGACGAAAGGTCTATTGGCGAGGAAATCGCGTGGTGTTTGTGGGGGACTTTGTTCGCCGTCCTCCACGCATGGCGCGGGAAGTTCATCGCCGATATGACGATCGGTTTCTTAGGCACCTGATTGCCTTTTGGGAGTTGCTGTCACATCCGTGTGGCAAGCGTTTGAAGCCGCAACTACCAGAGCTTCTGGCCAAATCAGAGCAGTTTGGAGAAATGCTGGTGGCAGGCGAAGATCGGGAGAAGTTGATTTGCGTCAGCGCGGCCAGCATCGATCGTTTGCTTGGTCCAGCACGGCAAAAGATGCAGCTGAAAGCCCGTTGTTCGACTCGCCCGGGAGCGCTACTCAAGAAAGATATCCCGGTGCGACGAAGTATGGACTGGGACGAGGACCAGCTGGGATTTCTGGAGATCGACCTGGTTGGGCATGAGGGTGGAAACGCACGTGGGGAGCATTGCTTCAGCCTGAACGCGGTGGATATCAAAAGTGGTTGGACCGAGATGGCGGCGGTGAAGAACAAGGCTCAACAATGGGTGTTCGATGCTTTGCAAGAGCTAAGGAAACGGATTCCGTTCCCATTGCGGGGGCTCGATTCGGACAATGGCAGCGAGTTCATTAACCACCACCTGGTCCGGTACTGCATGACGGAAAACATTGTGTTCACCCGTTCCCGGCCCAACCACATCAATGACGGCTGTCATGTGGAACAGAAAAACAACGTGGTGATCCGCGCGTACGTGGGGTATTCCCGCTATGATACGGAAGAACAGCGATTGGTGCTGAACGAATTGTATTCGGTGCTTCGCCTGTACCTGAACTTCTTCCAGCCACAGATGAAACTGATCAGCAAGGAGCGCATTGGCCCCAGAGTGATCAAGCGCTACGACCCTCCGCAGACGAGGTATGATCAACTGACATCCCCCCGTTTTTTCTAGGCGGAAGTCCGAAGAATCTTTTCTGAAGAG
>CAZTNO010000268.1:0-3938 GCA_964614865.1 uncultured Clostridia bacterium | reverse complement strand
GAATCCCACTACCAGACCCTGACCGAAACCGCTCCGGTGGGCATCTTCCGCACCGATCGAAACGGTCACACCACCTACGTGAACCCGATGTACTGCCGGATTTCCGGGTTGTCTTTCACCCAGGCATTGGGCCGCGGCTGGCTGGAGGCGATCCACCCCGAAGACCGGGAATCGCTGGAGCGGGATTGGCAGCTCTCTTTCCGCTCCCAGGCCTCCTCCTTGATCGAGTATCGATTCCAGCACCCCGATGGCAAGGTTGTCTGGGTGATGGGCCAGGCGATCCCCGAAACCAACCTCGACGGCCAGATCACCGGCTACGTTGGCACCATCACCGACATCACCGAACGCAAGGAATCGGAAAAAGAGCACGAAAAGTTGCAGAGCCAGCTCTACGAATCGCAGAAGCTGGAGGCGGTGGGCATGCTCGCCGGGGGGGTCGCCCACGATTTCAACAACATGCTGGGGGCGGTGATCGGGTTCACCGAGCTTACCCTGGAAAAAATGGCCCCCGCCGACCCCTTGCGCCACAACCTCGACCGCATTCTGGACGCGGCCAAGCGCGCGGCCCGGCTCACCCGGCAACTTCTGGCCTTTGCCCGCAAGCAACCCGTTCACCCGGTGGTATTCGAACTCAATGAAGAGGTGGAGGCCTTGCTGAAGATGATCCGCCAGCTCATCGGCGAAAGCATCGAACTGGCCTGGCTCCCCTGCAAGGAGCCCAGCCGGATCCGCATGGACCCCGCCCAACTCGACCAGATCCTGGTCAATCTGTGCGTCAACGCCCGGGACGCCATCGCCGGGGTGGGGCGCATCATCATCGAAACCTCCACCACTTCGCTCGGCGAAGAGTACTGCGCCACGAATCCCGAGTTTCACCCGGGTTCGTACGCGATGCTGGCCGTCAGCGACAACGGCGCGGGGATGGCCCCGGAGATCTTGCCCCACGTGTTCGAACCGTTTTTCACCACCAAGGGCCCTGGTCAGGGGACGGGGCTGGGCCTGTCCACCGTGTACGGCATCGTCAAACAGAACGAAGGGTTCATCCAGGCCACCAGCGAAACCGGCAAGGGGGCCACCTTCCGGGTGTTCATCCCGCTCGATTCGGCTCCCGAAACCGCCCCTACCCTCCCCAGTTGAGTTTTTCGAACAGCAACCGGTAGTAGCCGATGGCGGGCGAAGTCAGCAGGGTGAGGCGCTGGCGGGATTGGGTCACCACCACCGCTTCCCCGGGATGGAGGGGCAGCGCGGTCTGACCATCGAGGGTGAGGCGGCATTCGGGACCAGCAGACTCGGGCGGGGTCACCACCACCCGGGCGGTTCCGGGGATCACCAGGGGGCGAAAGGTCAGGGCATGGGGACAGATGGGGGTCAGCACCATGCAGTCCACCTGGGGATGCACGATGGGCCCCCCTGCCGAAAGCGAGTACGCAGTCGATCCGGTCGGCGAAGAGACGATCAACCCATCGCCGCGGATCTCGGCCACCCGCTGGCCGTCGATATCCAGGTCCAGGCGGATCACCCGGGCGATCCCCCCTTTGCTGATCACCCCGTCGTTGAGGGCCAGGTACTCCCGCCCCTGAACGGCAAAACAGAGCAATGAACGCTCCGAAACCCCCGACTTCCCGTTCAGGATCTCTTCGAGCTGGCTTTCCAGCGAATCTTTTTTCAATTCGGTCAAAAAACCCAGGGTGCCCAAGTTGAACCCGGCCAGGGGGACCCCGTGTTCGACCGCGGCGCCCGCCACCGACAGCAGGGTGCCATCGCCGCCCAACACGACGATCAGGTCGGTACCATCGGCCATCTCCTCGCGAGGGAACCCCTTTCCGCCGATCAACCCGGCCGCCGTCTGGTCGAGGCGGACGGCCACCCCCCTTTGCTCGAAAAAGCGCACCGTCCTTTGCAAAAAGGAAACCACCGCCTGGTGGGGCTTGGCGATCACACCGACCACGGTAACCCTGGAGGTCAAGGGGTCTCCTTGCCCGTTATTGTAGCATGGGGGGAAAGGGTCAGCCAGAAGAAGGTCTCCTGGTTTCCCGTCTTGCCGGGCACTCCCGCTGGGGTGGTGCCACGCACCCGGAAACCCAGCTGCTCGATCTCGCCTCGCACCCGGTCGAGGATCTCCTGCCGCCTTTCCGGATCGCGGATCACCCCCCCCTTGCCCACCTTGCCCCGCTCGGCCTCGAACTGGGGTTTGACCATGATCAGGAAATCGGCCCCCTTCAGCCAGCCGAGCACCGGCAGCACCTTGGTCACCGAGATGAAGGAGAGGTCCATCACCACCAGGTCGGGGGGGGTGCCCACGTCGGCAGGGGTCAGGTCGCGGGCGTTCTTGTCCACCAGTCGCACCCGCGGGTCGACGCGCAGACGATAGTCCACCTGGGCGGTGGTGACGTCGACGCCGACCACCGAATCTGCCCCGTGCTGCAGCAGGAAGTCGGAGAACCCCCCGGTGGAGATGCCGATGTCGAGCACCCGGCGGCCGGAAACCGGAATGGCGAAATCGACGATCGCCCCTTCGATCTTCAGTGCCCCGCGCGAGACGTAGGGGAACCGCTGGCGAACCGAGAGGGGGGCATCGACGGGCAGCAACCGGTCGGCCCGGCGCTCCACCTGGCCGTAGGCCTCGATCTCGCCCGCCATGATCAGCGCCTGGGCTTTGGCCCGCGACACCACCAGCCCCTGCTCCACCACACGCAGATCGAGTCGGACCTTTCCCGTTCGGGGCGAAGAGGGGGGGGTCATTCGTAGCGCAGCGACTCCACCGGCTGCAACCTGGCCGCCTGGGTGGCGGGGTAGATGCCGAAGAAGAGGCCCACTCCGGTGGAAACGGCGATGGCCACGATGATCGACAGGGGGTTGATGCGGGTCGGCAGGCCGGTGGCCATGCGGATCAGGAAGCTGATGGCCACCCCTAGCACGATGCCGATGAGCCCTCCCCCGAGGGTCAGGATCATCGATTCGTAGAGGAACTGGTTGCGGATCTCCCGCCCCCTGGCACCGATCGCCTTGCGCAAACCGATCTCGCGGGTCCGTTCCTTGACCGACACCAGCATGATGTTCATCACCCCGATGCCGCCGACCAGCAAGCCGATCGAGGAGATCACCAGCATCACCATGAACGCCGCCCCGGTGAGCTTGGAGAAGATCCCCTGGATGGTCTCCTGCGAGAAAACCGCGAAGTTGTTGGCGTCGCCGGGACGAACCTTGCGCCGCACCCGCATCAGGTTGATGATCTCTTCCTGGGCCCGATCCATCGAAACGCCCCGTCGTACCTTGACCAGGATCGAGATTTCGCGGTCGCCCGGGTACATCTCCTGGAAGGTCCCGAAAGGGATCATGAAGTAGTTGTCGCGCGACTGCCCCATAAACTTGCCCAGACGGGTGAAGGTGCCGACCACAAGCATGGTGCGGCCGTCGATCTGAACCTCGCGGCCAACCGGATTCCCGTTCGGAAAGAGGGCATCGACCAGCTCGGCGCCGATCACGCACACCTCGCTGCGCGAGCGGTTTTCGGATTCGGTGAAGAACCTCCCCTGGTCGATCGAATGGGATTCGTAGATCTGCAGGTACTGGTGGTTGGTGCCGAGCACCTGGGGGTTCTCCACCTCCATGCCGTTGCGTTTCACCTTGACCGGTGGGAGGAAGCGGAAGAACTGAAACTCGGGGCTGGTGGCGCTGACCGACTCGCAGTTGACGGCGATGGCTTCGGCGTCCTCCACGGTCAGGTCCTTGCGCTTGCGGATCGCTTCGGGGGTGCGGCCCATCTGCACACCGGGCTCGCGCTTGGAGACGAACAGCACGTTGGCCCCCATCGACTCGACTTCCTGGGCGAACGAGCCGTTGATCCCTTCGATCACCGCCACCATGGCCACCAGGGTGAGGACGCCGATCACCACGCCGAGCACGGTCAGGAAGGTGCGCATCTTATTGCTGCGGAT
>CAZTNO010000267.1:0-3948 GCA_964614865.1 uncultured Clostridia bacterium | reverse complement strand
CCGCCAGCTGATCGAAAGGGGGGAGAGCGCGCCGATGGAGACGGTGATCCAGCCCAAAAACGCCCCGCCCCGCCCGGTCTGGGTGTCGACGGCCCTGATCCCGCTCGGCGACCGCCGCCATTTTCTCAGCATCTTCCACGACATCAGCCAGCAGAAAGCCAACGAGACCGAGTTGCGTCGTCACCGCAACCACCTCGAGGAACTGGTCAACGAACGGACCATCGAACTCTCGCAGGCCAACCTGCGACTGCTGGGAGAGATGGCCGAGCGGCAACGCGCCGAATCGGGGCGGTTTGCCAGCGAGAAACGGTTCGCCACCCTGGTCGAATCGATGGAGGATTTCATCTTCACCCTGGGGCCCGACCTGCGCTATACCGGAGTGTTCGGCCATTGGGTGGCCAAAGAGGGGCTGTCGGGCGACACCATGATCGGCAAGACGGTCGGCGACGTGTTCGGCCCGCAGGCCGGGGCCATGGCGGAAGGGGTCAGCCGCAGCGTCCTGTCGGGCGAGGCCATCGTCTACGAGTGGCACTACGAGCGCAACGGGGCGGCCCGCTACTTTCAGACCTCGATGTCCCCGCTGCGAGGGGCCGAGGGCAAGGTCGAGGGGATCGTCGGCGTATCCAGAGACATCACCTTGCGCCGCCGGACCGAGGCCGCCCTGGTGCAGAGCGAGGCCCGCACCCGGGCCCTGATCGAGACCATCAACGACGGGCTGTTCATGCTGACCGGAGAGAACCTCCTCGCCTACGCCAACCGTCCCCTGTGCGACATACTGGGCTATGCCAAAGACGAGATCGTCGGTCGCCCCTTCCAGGCCCTGTTCTCCCCCGACCACCAGGAGGTGCTCGGGCCGCTCCAACAGGACTGCCGCAGCAGCCTGCGCTGTTCGGTCGAGGTCTCGTTGCAGCGCAAAGACGGCCAGGTCGTTTCCGCCACCCTCTCGTTGCGGGAGATCGACGGCCACAGCCCGGAGAGCCGGGAGGTATTCGGGATGGTCCGCCCCCACCCCCCGGTCAAGAACTGAGCCCCCCCCTTTTCAGCGCGAGGTCTCGATAAGGGGATCTCCCGGCCGGGAAACGATCCGCACCGCCCCCGAGCGGGCGGTCACGAGCAGCGGAATCGTGCGTTTTGCCAGCCTCGCCAGCACTTCCGGGTGGGGAAAACCGTAGGGGTTTGCCTGCCCCGCACTGACCACCGCCAGGCCGGGGGCCACCCTGTCCAGAAAAGGTTCCGATGACGAGCCGCGCGATCCGTGATGGGAAAGCTTCAGCACGGTGGCGGAGAGGCTGGCCGGGTTCTCCCGGCAGAGTTCCCCTTCCTGGGCAGCGGTGATGTCGCCGGTGAGCAGGAAGCGCTGGTCGCGATCGCTCACCTTGATCACCAGGGAATCGGCGTTCTCGCCGCGATTTCCGCCGGCCACCCGGGGTGGCGCCAGCACTTCCACAGTGACTCCCGCCACCTCCCGGCAAAACCCCCGGGCCACCTCCCGCAGCCGCGTCGCCGCAGGCAAGGCTGCCAAAAACTCTTCGTAGAGAGGGTCACCCGGCAAGCGGGCGCCGATCCAGACCTCCTCGGGGACCAGATCGGGCAGCAACTCGATCAGGCCGGCGACGTGGTCGGGGTGGAAGTGGCTCGCCGCCAGCCAGCGCACCCGGATCCCTTGGTCGACCAGAAAGGGGAACACCAGCCGCGACCCCGTTTCCAGCCGGGAGCGAGGGTTCCCCCCCCCATCGACGAGCAACGCATCGCCCCCGGGAAACACCACCACCAGGGCCTCGCCCTGGCCGACATCGAGGCAGACGAGTTCCAGGCGATCCGGGGCGTAGCGGTTTGCGGAAAGCAGCAACCAGGCCGTCACCCCCAGCAAGGCCAGGATCGCCCCCTTGCGGAGCCACCCCTCGCGGAGCCAGGCGAACAGGGCAAACAAGGCGAAGAACACCACCACCCAGGCCAGCGGTGGCGGCGGACGGAATACCGAGAGGTGAAGGGGCCCGGCAAACCAGGCAACCGCCGCCAAGAAGCCCCGCAGCAACGGGCGGGCCACAAGCAGCACCAGCGAGGAGGCGGTGGGGAACCAGGGGGCGAGCAGCATCACCAGGGTGCCGACCACCGTCACCAGCCCCGCCAGGGGGATCAGCACGAAACCCGCCAGCACCCCGATCACGGAGAAACGGCGGAAAAAGAACAGCGACAGGGGAAAAGAGGCCAGCAAGGCCGCCAGGCTGGCCGCCAGAAACTCTCCCCCCCAGCCCGGCAGCCGGTGAAACCAGGGAAGGAACCGGCGCCTGCCCCAGAGGATGGCTGCGGTCAGGGCAAAGGTCAGGGCGAACCCGGGATCGATCGCCTCGAGCGGCGCCAGGGTCAGGATGAACAGCCCGGCGAACCCCAGCAGGTTGAAGGGATGAATCTCGCGGGAGAGCCCCAGCGCCGCGAAAAACACGAGGGCCATCAGCACCGCCCGTTGGGCGGAGGGGTCGAAGCCCGACAGGGCGAGAAAACAGACCAGCAGCAAGCCGGTGAGTACCAGCCGGCCACGCCGGCGCACCTTCAGCCGCCCCCAGAACCAGAGGCTCAGGGCGGCGAGCATGGCCACGTTGGCCCCCGAGATGGCGATCAGGTGGTAGGCGCCGGCCCGAATCAACTGGCGCCGCAGGCCGGGGTCGAGTTCGCCCCGGTCACCGATCACCGTGGCCAACAAGAAAACTCCCGCCGAATCGGTACCACCGCCGGCGCGGGGATAGCGGGCGGCGATCTGACCGCGGATCGCCCGACGCCAGGCGCCGATCACCCGCCAGGGCAGGGGGGCGCGATGGGTGCGTTCGATCAACCGCCGGTCCTTGACATAGCCCGCGAAGTGGACACCCGACACCTTGCGGGCATTCTCGAAAGGGTCGGGGGCGAAGTTGGAAAACGACCGCGGCGCAGGGAAAGAGGCCGCCACCTCCAGACGGTCTCCGCGATCGAGGTGGTCGACCGTGCCCGGCACCCGCACCGCCAGCCGCAGCCGACGCAAGGCGGTCCCGCTCGCGGCCGAAATGGTCTCGGTCTGCAGCACCAGACGGGTGGATTCGGCTTCGATCACCGGAAATTCGATTAGCACCCCCCGCAGGGTCACGACTTCCCCAGCCGGCAGCGGGCAGGCCAACTCCTGCTGGAAGCGCTCGCCCACCCTCGTGGCCTTCCATGCCAGCGCCCCGGCCAGGGCCAGGGCGGCGCACAACAGGGCGGCCAGGGAGAGGTTTCGCCGGGAACACAGCAGGGCCCCCAGCAGCAGCGACGCCACCCAGGGCCAGATCGCCCCCCCGTCGGGCAGCCAGGTGGCCGCCGCGGCCGCCGCTGCCCAGGCCCACACAAATGCCAGCGCCAGGGGGTTTTTCATGCCCCCCCATCTTACCAGTCTCCCCCGAGCCAAACCACAGGGACGGATTAATTATCTAATAATCGGTCCCGGAAGGGCGGCTTGACCGGGTTCTCCTTTGCCCGTACAATAGAGTCATGGAAAAGAGCGAACTGAAAGGCCGTTTCGATGAATTGCGGCAAAAATGGCACGATCTCCGGGGGTTTCTTTGACCTGACCAGCAAGGCAACCCGGGTCGCCGAAATCGAACAGGCACTGGCCATGCCCGAAATCTGGAACAAACCGGTCGAAGCGGCCCGGTTTTCCAAGGAAAAGAAGGCGTTGGAGCGGTTCCTCGACATCGACCGCCGTTTCTCGACCGAAATCGGGGAGATCGAGACCTATTTCTCGCTGCTCGATGAGGACCCATCGCTGCAGGCCGAACTGGAGCCCCACCTGGCGAATTTCAGCGAACTGGTCGACGAAGCCGAGATCAAGCACTACCTGAGCGGCGAGCAAGACTCCAGCAACGCTTTTTTGCAGATCCACCCCGGCGCCGGCGGCACCGAGAGCCAGGACTGGGCCGAGATCCTGCTGCGCATGTACCT
>CAZTNO010000266.1:0-3969 GCA_964614865.1 uncultured Clostridia bacterium | reverse complement strand
CCGGCTCCTTGGTGCGGTCGAGCACGGCGATCTTCTTCACCGACTTGGGCAGGGCGGCCAAAAAGGCCTCGGTGGCGAAGGGGCGGTAGAGGCGGACCTTGATCAGGCCGAGCTTGGCGCCGCGACCGTTGAGGTAGTTCACGGTCTCCTCGATGGTTTCGCAGCTGGAGCCCATGGAGACGATCACGTGCTCGGCGTCGGGGCTACCGACGTAGTCGAACAGGTGATACTGGCGGCCGATCTCTTTGGCCAGCAGGTCCATGTACTTCTGCACCATGCCCGGCACCTTCTGGTAGTGCAGGTTGGAGGTCTCCCGGCCCTGGAAATAGACGTCGGGGGTCTGCTGACCGACCTTGAGCACCGGCTTTTCCGGGCGCAGGGCGCGCTCGCGGAAGGTCTCCACCAGCTTCATGTCGAGCATGCCGCGCAGGGTGTCGTAGTCGATCATGTCGACTTTCTGCACTTCGTGCGAGGTGCGGAAGCCGTCGAAGAAGTTGACGAAGGGGATCCACGATTCCAGCGTGGCCAGGTGCGAAACCACCGCCAGATCCATTGTTTCCTGGACCGACGCGGCGGCCATCAGGCCGAAGCCGGTGTTGCGCACCGCCATCACGTCGGCGTGATCACCGAAGATGGACAGCGACTGGGCGGCCAGCGAGCGGGCCGACACGTGGAACACCGACGGCAGCATTTCGCCGGCGATCTTGTGCATGTTGGGGATCATCAGCAGGAGCCCCTGCGAGGCCGTGAAGGTGGTGGTCAGCGAGCCGGCGGAGAGGGCGCCATGCACGGCGCCGGCGGCGCCGCCTTCGGACTGCATCTCGATCACCTCGACCTCCTGGCCGAAGATGTTCTTGCGGCCGGCAGCGGCCCAGGAGTCGGTCAATTCGCCCATCACCGACGAAGGGGTGATCGGGTAGATGGCCGCGACTTCGGAGAAGGCATAGGCCACGTGGGCGGCGGCGGTGTTGCCGTCGATGGTCTGTTTTTCGGTCTTCATGGTGTGGGCTCCTTTTGCTCCGGTGGCAGGCAAAGATTCGGTCCGGGCCGCACACGCTGAGGTAGGGGAACTAGGAGAATGTGCGGGTGGACGACCTCCCCGGTCGCAAATCCAAGCGTATCACAGGGGCCGCCCCGCTGTCAACGCGAACGGGGGGGGGTGGGTTTCGCCTTCTTTTTCTCGCTGGGTCGGGGATGACGGAGGGCCAGCTCCCGCTCGCGCAGGATGTCGCGGCTCTTGCACTTTTTCCGTCCACTTCCTATACTGGGGGCCCGGGCCTGCCGGGGCACGATTTGTCCCCCGCCCGGGAGGAGCCACAAAAAATGAGAGATAAAAAGGTTTTCTTGCGGCGGCTGGTTGCGGCCGCTGTCATGTCGTTGTTTCTGGGGATCGGCCTGGCCGCCGAGCTGACGCCGATTCCGTTGAAGGCCCCCGACAAGAAGCGGGGATTGCCCTTGATGGAGGCCCTGTCGCTGCGGGCTTCGGCCACCGAATACGCCGAGCGCGACCTCTCTACGCAGGATCTTTCCGACCTGCTGTGGGCCGCCTGCGGCATCAACCGCCCCGACAGCAAGAAGACCACCGCCCCGTCGGCGATGAACTCCCAGGACATCGACGTCTACGTGTTGACCCAAGCGGGGGCGTACCGCTACGATGCGGCGGGGCACCTGCTGGAGCCGATCGTTGCCGGTGACCTGCGAAGCCAGATCGCACGGGTCCGTCCGCCCCGACCCGCCGTCGTTCCCGGCTCTGCCGCCACCCCTCCCACTCCCCCCGCTCCGCCGGTTGCAGGGGTTCCTGGGGTTCCCGCAGCGCCAGCGGCACCGGGCGTTCCCGGCGTTCCCGGAGCGGGCGGGGTGCCCCGCCAGCCCGAGAATCCCCCCGTCCAGCTGCTCCTGGTATCGGAAACGGCCCGGTTCCGCTTCGGCACCCCCGAAAGCAAGGCCGAGATGGCGGCCTACGACGCCGGCATCGTGTCGCAGAACATCTCGCTGTTCTGTGCCGCCACCGGGCTGCGGACCAGACCCAAAGCCTCGATCGACAAGGACAAGTTCCGGACCCTGCTTAAGCTTACAGAGACCCAGCGGGTGATGCTCAACCACCCGGTGGGCTACGCCAAATAGCGGGCGTCTCCCCCAAGGGTCGTCTCCTTGGGATCGATGGTATACTGGGGGGCATGAAAATCGGTGATTTGCAACTCGGCCAGCCGACCGTGCTGGCCCCGATGGCCGCCCTGACCTGCGGGGTGTTCCGTCGTTTGGTGGACTGGATCGGTGGTTGCGGCCTGCTGGTCACCGAGATGGTGTCGGTGGAGGCCCTGCGGCGCGGCAACCGCCGCACCATCCTGATGATCGACCCCTTCGTCGGCAAGACTCCGCAGTTCGTCCAGCTGTTCGGGGCCAGCCCCGAGGCCTTCGTCGAGGCCACGCAAACGCTGGAGAGGGTGGATATCGCCGGCATCGACATCAACATGGGCTGCCCGGTGCCCAAGGTGTCGCGCAATGGGGCCGGGGCGGCGCTGCTCGCCGATCCGGTCCGCATGGCCGCCATCATCGGGGCGGTGCGCAAGCATACCCGTCGCCCGCTGACGGTCAAGATCCGCCTCGGCGTCGACCGGGTCGACGTGGCCGCTCTGGCCCGGGTGGTCGAGGAGTCCGGGGCCGACGCCATCGCCGTCCACTTCCGGCTCAAGACCGACCCCTGGACCGGCCCCGCCCGCTGGGAGTTTGCCCCGGTGGTCAAGGCGGCGGTGAAGATCCCGGTGATCGGCAACGGCAACATCGATACCGTTTCTGACGCCCGGCTCCGGCTCGCCGAGGTCGACGGCATCATGTCGGGCCGGGGGGCGGTGGCCAACCCTTTTCTGTTCCGGGAAATCGCCGGTCAGGAGACCACCCCGGCCGACTGGCGGGCCATGGCCGTGCGGCTTGCCGAGTTGATCGAGGAGTTCACCCCCGAGCGGAACCGGGCCGGCAAGTTGAAGGCCTTCTCCCGCTACCTGACCACCGGGGGACGATGCTCCCGGGCCGAAAAAAAGGCCCTGTTCACTGCGCAAACCTTCGCCGAGGCTCGCGACCGCTTTCTTGCCGTCTTCCCTCCGGGAAACTGACCCCGGCTGCGAATCCGATCGTTCCTTGGGTCTAGAACCCGTAGCCCATGGAAACGGACAGGCTGGTGTTCTTGTGAACCACTTCGTCCGGCCAATCGAAGACGCCGACCGATCCCATTTTGTAGCGGATCTCGAGAAACAAACCGGAGTCGTCGTCCAGGATCAGGCCGACCGCCCCCACCCAGCCCCGGTCGTTCTTTTTAGCCTGGTCTAGGTCGGTGGTCACGGCGGAAAGGGGGGGCTCGTGGCTCTGTAACTTGGCCGATATCCGCCTGGCCCAATAGGGGCCACCGGCGATATACAGGTTGCGGTTGAGCTGGACCCGCAACACCAGGGGGAGCTCCATGTAGTTCAGTTTGATGCGCTGGGTGACCGAGCCTACGGTGCCTGTCGTTCGTTGTTGGTACCCGTTTTCCACGTAGAGCAGCTCGGGTTGGATGGAGAGCCACTCCAGCAGGGTGAAACGGTACAGGAGGCCGATGGAGAGACCGGTGAGAAACTTGGATTCCAGGGGATCTCCGAAGATCGTGGATTCGCCTGCGTTGGTCATCGAGCTGAAGTTGACGCCGATCTTGATGGCCCCCTCATCGGCACGAACGTCCTGTCCGATGAAGAACGTCAACAGAAAAATCAGCCCCATCGTGGATGCTTTCTTCATTTGCCTCTCCTGTTTCGCTTGTCTCCGGTCATGGCTTGATGATGCTCGCTTGCAGAAAGTACTGGTGGACCAGGTAATAGTCCAGGGATGTCCGGGGTACGTACCGCAGCACGTAGCCGTAGTGGTGCGAATTCGTGCCGATTTCGGTACGGCTGTAGAGGGTGGCCGTACAACTGGCGGCCTTGGTCTTCTTCTTCGATT
>CAZTNO010000265.1:0-3984 GCA_964614865.1 uncultured Clostridia bacterium | reverse complement strand
CGGCCGGCAGGGGGCTGAGGCCCCGCCTCAGCGGAGCCAACCCGGCTGAACTCCTTTGCGCCGGGCCTCGCTGAGAAAACTCGCCAGGCCCTGTTCGGCGATCTTCAGCTCTTCCTTCCGGGCCCCGATGGCCTTCTGCAACTCGTCGATCAGCCCTTTCAGCCGGTTCTGTTCGGAAGCCATACCGGCCATCAGATATTCGGACTGCATCCGGCTGAACTGGCTCTCACTGGCGGCTATTTGTTCGCGCAAATCGGCGATCCGTTGCTCGAGGCTCTGCTTGCGTTCCTTCCATTGCTGGGGGGTGACCTGTTCGGGGTCGTCCGAGTTCACCCCCCCCCCGGCAGCCGGAGGGGGAGCGCCACTGCCGGGCTCGACCACGATCATACTGAAACGGTTGTCTTTGCCCGCGGCGTTCTTGATCGATTGGTCGTCGAGTACGGGGGCCGGTTTTTCAATTTTCTTGCGCCGCTCCTCTTCCGATTTTTGCAAGGCTTGCAGATCGACCCCCTGGGCCCCCAAACGGAAGCCCAGCAGGACCAGCAATCCCGCCCCGGCAAGGATTATCGGGCGCTTGATCATTTGACGATGACCTCGATGCGCACCACCCGGTTTTTCAGCCGTTCGGCTTCGGAGCTGTTGTCGGCCAGAGGTTCCTTTTCCCCGAAGAAGTAGGTTTCGATCCGGGCGGGATCGACCCCCGCCTTGGCGGTCAACTCGGCTTTGACCGCTTCCACCCTGGCCTGGGAGAGACGGAGGTTGTAGTCGTCCTGGCCGATGGTGCACGCATAGCCGCGCAGTACCACGGTGTACTCGGTTTTGCCTTCGATCTTGGCCCGGATCTCCTCGAAGGTTTTGCCGTACTCGGCGGCGACCTCTTTGCCGTTGATCGGGAAAAAGATCTCGAGCGGCGCAGCTTCGGGGGCCGAGGTTTCATTCTCCAGGGCGTCCACGATCGGAAGCCCCTCTTCGCCGCCGCTCTTCGCGTTCTCTTTGTTGGTGGGTTCGGGGGGGGGGAGGATCACGGCGTAGTCGCCGATCTCGATCGGGTAGGATGCGTCGAGCACCTTGACGGTGGAATTGGTCTTCTCGGCCCGCACCACCACGCCCAGGCCGATGATCACCGGCGGCAGCGTCTTGTTTTTCTGGCGGTAGAGAACCAGGTAGGTGCCCTGCGCTACAGCCGGGGCGCCCAGGTCGACCGACACCCAGCTCGAGTTGCTGGCGAGGAGTTTTCCGGTGCCCATGTACAGGTCGTTGTAGAAGACCTGTCCGGTGACCGGGGATGCGGGCAGCCGGCACTGCCGGTAATCGGGGCGCACGGCGAACAGGGGTTCCTTGGCCTGGAACGGGATCAGGATGTCGCCCGCCTGGACCGGGTGGCACGTCTTGTCGAGGGTGATGATGGCGCTGTGATCGTACACGCAGCTGACGACCGCCATGCCCCGAGGTTGATGAAACACGCCGACAGAGCGGTGGGAGAGCGGGTTGCGGATCGTCTCGCCGATGCCGACCACCTGATAGGTGACCCCCTCCTGGATTCCGTCCTTGCTGCCCCGGTCGACCACCAGCCGGTCGCCGTCCGAAAACTCGGTCTTCTGGGTTTCGGCGATTTCGTGGCCGACGACCGTGGCCAGGCGGTCACTGGCGGGGGCCAGGAAGTACGAGCAGTAGAGATCGGTCTCGGAGATGATGAGCGACTCATCCAAGTAGATGTAGGCTTTCTGGATATTGAGGGGCTTCTGCGCCTCCTGTGCCCGCACCGGCAGGGCCAGCAAGAGCAGCAGGACGGGGAGCAACCCGGCGATGGCGTGTTTCATTTTTTTCTCCTCTTGGGTTGGATTTGAGCGATCTCGCTCCGGGCGGCGGCAACCAGCGGCGAATCGGGGCGTTCCGTGATCAACCGGTTCCAGGCGGTCATGGCTCCGGTCTGGTCTCCGCGGCCGCGCAGCAGGACGCCGATCCGGTACAGGGCCAGATCGGTCTTGCTGCCGAAAGGGAAGCGAGCGTAAAGTGTCTGAAAGTACTGCAGGGCCTGGTCGGTTTTGGCCTGGGCCAGGTACGATTCGGCGATCCAGAACAGGGCGTGGTCCACCAGCGGCAGGACGGGGACCGCTCCCGCAAGCGGGGCAAGGACTTCGATGGTCTTGTCGTACTGCTTGTCGAGAAACAACCGGTACCCCTCCTGGAAAGTCGCCGCCGCATCGATGGGCCGGTTTTCGGGTTTTTGTGTCCGTTCGCCGGCACTCCGGGCCAGGGCATCGAGACTCTCCTGCATGCGGGCCAACGATTCCTCGACTGCCGCCAGCCTCTTTTCGAGAGTGTAGACCTGCTCGCCCAGCGCGATCCACTCGCGATTCGCCGGACGCTTTGCCGGTATCGCGGCGCTGGTAAGCAACAGAAAACTCGTCAGCCAAACCGCCGTACTGCCCATCTGGTCTGATTATTAAAACAATCAAATCAAAAAGTCAAGTGTTGACAACGTTTTCCACCTACAGGTGGATGGCAAATCCGCCTGCCATGCCGGCGGCTTCCCACAGGTTTTCGCTCAGGGTGGGATGGATGAAGACCATGTCGCGGAAGGCCGAAACCGGCATCCGCTGGGCCACCGCATAGGCCAGCAGGGGCATCAGCTCTCCCGCTTCGGCACCGACGATGGTGGCTCCCAGAACGATCCCTTGGCCATCGGTGACCACCTTGACCAGGCCGGCCTTTTCGTCGACTGCGTTGGCCCGGGACCCCGCTGAATAGGGGAAGCGGCCGACCACCGGCACGATCCCCTGGCGGATCGCATCGGCTTCGGAGAGGCCGACGTTGGCGAATTCGGGGAAAGTGAAGACGGCGGCAGGGATCGGCGGCAGGTGGACCGGATGCTGGCGGGCGATCCAGCCGACCAGGGCGATCGCCTGATGCGACGCCTTGTGGGCCAGCAGAGGGGGGCCGGCCACATCGCCGCAGGCGTAGACGCCGGGCATGCTGGTTTCCAGGTTCGGCCCCACCAGAAAGTGACCGCGGCTGTCGCGATCGATGGCCACCTCGGGGGTGAAGGTCCCCTCGCTGTTGGGGATGCGCCCGACCGACAGCAGGACGTGGCTGAACGTTTCATCCCAACTCTTCTCCTCCAGGCGCAAGGTGAGGGTCATCCCCTCCCCGGGACAGGGGTTTTCCAGGCGGACTCCGGTGTGGATGGTGATCCCCTGCTTGACCAACTCGTTGCGCAGGATGGCCGCCGCCTCGGAGTCGCTCCCCGGCAACACCTGGTCCTGGATTTCGGCCACGGCGACCTCGCTGCCCAGCAGCGAGTAGATCAGGGCCCACTCGAGGCCCACCGCTCCGGCGCCGATCACCAGCATCTTTTGCGGGATCGGGTCGAGGGCGAGCAGGTCGTCGGAAACCAGGACCGTCTTGCCGTCGCGCGGCAGGAATGGCAATTCGGCCGGGCGGGAGCCGGTGGCGATGACGATCGCCGGGGCGGTTATCTCCTGGCCATTGTCGAGGATCACCCGGCCGGGGCCGGCCACCTGGCCCCGGTTATGCAGCCAGTCCACCCCCGTTTGCTTGAAGAGGAACTCGATCCCCTTGGTGAGCTTGTTCACGATCCGGTTCTTGCGGGCGGCGATCGCTTCGGGCAGGGGTTTGACCTCGCCGCCGGCGATGCCCAGCTTGCTGAACTCGCGGGCCATCTTCACCGCTTTCAGCGAGTGGAGGATGGCCTTGGTGGGGATGCAGCCGCGTTGCAGGCAGGTGCCTCCCAGGCGATCGGGTTCGAGTACGGCCACCTTCAGGCCCGCTTTGGCGGCGGCGATCCCGCCCTCGTAGCCGGCGGGGCCCCCGCCGATGAAAATGATGTCGTAGTTCATGATGCCTCCGCGAATAGGGAGATTCTACCATACTCGCCGTTCAGACCAAGGGGGAAGATGGGCCTGGCTCGCCCGGCGGTCCATCGAATGGCCGATCTGGGCGACCCGGTGGGTCCAGCCGCTG
>CAZTNO010000264.1:0-4002 GCA_964614865.1 uncultured Clostridia bacterium | reverse complement strand
ATCCGGGTCTTCCCCCTCTCCAATTGGACCGAACTCGACGTCTGGCAGTACATCTACCTGGAGAAGATCCCGGTCGTGCCCATGTACTTTGCCAAAGAGCGCGACATGATCGTGCGCGACGACCAGCTCATCCCCCTCGACGGGCCGATCCCGCTTCGGCCGGGAGAGAAACCGCAGAAAGTGGTCTGCCGCTTCCGCACCCTGGGTTGCTATCCCTGCACCGGGGCCGTCCACTCCAATGCGGAGAACGTGGGCCAGATCGTCGAGGAGATGATGACGGTGTCGGTGTCGGAACGGGCCACCCGGGTGATCGACCACGACGCCGAGGGATCGATGGAAACCAAGAAACGTCAGGGGTACTTTTAACCATGGACCAACCGGGCATGACCATCGAGGAGTTCTTGACGGCGGAAGGGGAGAAGGACCTGCTCCGTTTCTCGACCGCCGGCTCGGTCGACGACGGCAAGTCGACCCTGATCGGCCGTCTGCTGTGCGACTCCAAAAACATCTACCTGGACCAGCTGGCTTCGGTGAAGCGGGTGTCGGGGCAGATCAACCACGACCTGGAAATCGACTACGCCTTCTTCACCGACGGGCTCAAGGCCGAACGCGAGCAGGGGATCACCATCGACGTCGCTTACCGCTACTTCTCGACCCCCCAGCGCAAGTTCATCATCGCCGACACCCCGGGTCACGAGCAGTACACCCGCAACATGGCCACCGGGGCCTCGACCGCCAACCTGGCCCTGATCCTGATAGATGCCAGAAAGGGGGTGCTGCCGCAGTCCAAGCGCCACGCCTTCATCTCCTCGCTACTGGGGATCCCCCACGTGGTGGTGGCCATCAACAAGATGGATCTGGTGGACTACAGCGAACGCGTGTTCCAGGACATCGTCCACCACTTCACCGATTTCGCCGCCCGGCTGCAGATCCCCGATTTGCGGTTCATCCCGGTCAGCGCTCTGGTGGGCGACAATTTGCTGGTCAAAAGCGAGCGGACCCCCTGGTACCGTGGCCAGCCGCTGATGGAGATCCTGGAGACGATCACCGTGACCGGCGACCGCAACCTGATCGATCTCCGTTTTCCGGTGCAGATGGTCATCCGTCCCGACCTCGATTTCCGGGCCTATGCCGGCGTGGTGGTGTCGGGGGTGATGCGCCCGGGCGACGAGGTGATGGTGCTGCCGTCGCAGAAGACCAGCCGCATCCGCAGCATCGAAACCTGGGAGGGTCCGCTGCCGGAAGCTTTCCCGCCGCTGTCGGTGGCGGTGACCCTGGAAGACGAGCTCGACGTGGGGCGGGGCGACATGCTGGTTCATCGCCACAACCAGCCGCGCATCGGCAGGCACCTCGAGGCCATGGTGGTCTGGATGGACGAGCAGCCCCTCGACCCCGGCAGGCGGTACCTGGTCAAGCACACCACCCGCCTGACCGAGGTTTCGATCGAGCGCCTCCTCTACCGGGTCGACGTCAACACCCTGAAGCGGGAGGCTGCCGACGGGCTGGCCCTCAACGAGATCGGCCGGGTGGTTTTTGCCTCGGCCAAACCCCTGTTCACCGACCCCTACCAGCGCAACCACGCCACCGGCAGCTTCGTGCTGATCGACCCGCTCTCCTACCACACGGTCGGTGCCGGCATGATCATCGACCGCGAGCCGGTGGCCGAGTCGAACCCGGCAGGTGAGAAGGGCCCCGCCGGCGAGTTTCTCCAGCGCCGCTCGCGGATCCCCGAACAGGCCCGGGTGCAGCGCCTCAATGGGCGTGCGGTCACCCTCTTCCTGACCGGCTTGCCCGGTGCCGGCAAAACCGCCATCGCCTACGCCCTCGAGGAGCGGCTATTTGCCGCCGGAGGTTACGCGGTGGTTTTGGACGGGGAGAACATGCGGCTGGGCCTCTCCCGCGATCTCGATTTCTCCGCAGAGGGGATCACCGAGCACTTCCGTCGGGTGGGGGAGACCGCCAAGCTCCTCAACGAAGCGGGGATCACCACGATTTGCGCCTTCACCTCCCCCCTGGCCGCCCACCGGCAGGGATGTGCCGAAACGGTCGGCGGGGAACGTTTCTTCGAGCTGTACGTCGATTCGCCACTGGAGTGGTGCCGCCGGGAGGGGGCGCCGGAGCTCTACCGGAAGGCCGATCGCGGCGAGTTGCCTCACTTTCCCGGCGTGGGGGCAATCTACGAGCCCCCCGTGGCCCCGGCGTTGACCCTGCCCTGTCACCGGATCGGCGTCGATAGCGCGGTGAATCTCGTTTTCGCCTGGCTGGAGGAAAAGGGGCTCTTCCCGGCCCAGCACTAGAGGCCAATTTAGGAGACCGGCAACTCCTGCCAGGGCTTGATGCTGGAGCGATAGACGAATATTCGACGTCCTCCGCTCCGGCGACAGTCCAGCGGAAACACGTGGCGGAACTTTCCTGGGGAAACCTACTTCAGCAGTTTCTCGACCGCCGCCTTGAGCTCGTCGCCGTGCAGGTTGACCCCGGCGATCTTGCCCTGGGCATCGATCAGGAAGGTCGAGGGGATGTACTTCACCTCGTAGAGGCCCGCCAGCCTTGCGCCCTCGGTTTTGTCGAGGAGGTGTTTCCAGTCCATCGCCTTCTCGGCGATAAAGGCCTTGCCCTTGGCCATGTCGCGGTCCAGCGAAATGCCGAGCAAGACGAAATTCTTGCCCTTCATGGCCCGGTTCAAGGCCACCAGATCGGGCACCGCGGCCCGGCAGGGAGGACACCAGGAGGCCCAGAAGTCGATCAACACGACCTTGCCTTTCTGGGCGGCCAGGTCGAACGGGGAGCCGTCCTCGAGCTTCACCGAAAAGTCGGGGGGGGTGGCTCCCGTGCCCAGGGCGGCGATGGGAGCGGAGAAGATCAGCAGGCCGGACAACAAAGCCATGAGGGAGACGATTTGCTTGTTCATGTTCCCATTTTACCACGAGCGCCCTTTGACCCACAGGGACATCCTCCGGTACAATGCGAGCTATGGAACCGCAAAGCAAACGAGCCCGCTATGACCGCATCTGCCTCCAGCTCGAGGAACTCTTCGTCAAGACCGCCGATCCGGTGGCCCGCATGGCCACCGCCGCCGCCCTGCTGTCGGGCAAGATGGAGCACTTCTTCTGGTGCGGCTTCTACCGCCTGATAGGCAATCAACTCACCGTCGGCCCCTACCAGGGCAGCCTGGCTTGCCTGGTGCTCAAGCAGGACACCGGGGTATGCTGGGCTGCCATCCGGCAGCAACGGACCCTGCGGGTCGATGATGTCCACCGCTTCCCGGGCCATATCGCCTGCGATTCCCGCTCGCAAAGCGAGGTGGTGGTGCCGCTGCGCGACGGTAGCGGGGCGGTGTCGGCGGTGCTCGATGTCGACAGCGACCGCCTGGCGGCTTTTGACGCCGAAGACGAACGGGGGCTGGAGCGGATTGTCGCCCTGATCGGGCCGGTCTGAATCAGGACGAGGGGGGGCGGGAAGGTTTCAGCAAGGCGAGGTACTCTCCCAGCCGGGAAACGCGGTCCGGGAGGGCGAAACTCTTCTTTGCTCCCAGCCGGCGCCAGCGGGGGGAGCGGTCGAAAAAGGCGAGTTCCTCGCCGATGCGGATCATGGCCGCCCGGTCCCGGTCCCGCAACGCCCCTTTTTCCGCCCCGCGCAAAGCCTGGAACACCCCCCGCCACAGGCGCAGGGCCGCGGGGCCGGTCAATCGGTTGGAAACACTGAGGTGGCGCACCGCCGCCAGGTCGAGCAACAGGTCCAGTGCCGATGCCGGGGGCGGGGGGCCCGCGGTCCCACCGGCCAGCGCCCACTGCTCGCGACGAACGTGGAACAGGGCGAAATCGACCGTCTCCACTCGCTCCAGCAGCAATCGCAGCGGGGTGGTTTTGGCGAACACCAGGGAGAGGTCGAGGATGGCCACCTGGTAGGTCCGGTTGCGCACGGCGGCCGCCACCGGGGCCATCTCGGGGCGGGCGAGGTCCACGCCGTCCACCACAATCACTTCGCTTCGAGCCAGCTCGC
>CAZTNO010000263.1:0-4029 GCA_964614865.1 uncultured Clostridia bacterium | reverse complement strand
AATCAAGAAATATCGCTCTACCCCCTTGACTCGGCACTTCTAATGGGCGTCCCTTGAGATGTGACTTGAAATAAACATTCCATTTTGGGAGAATCCAGAGGAAAACGGGGGATCGATGCCACCCACCGAGTTATCCGGGAAAGAACTGACGACGTTTGGCGAGGTCTTCGCGGCTTCGCCTCTCGGCATGGCCCTGCTCGGTCCCGATGGGCGCTTTGTCAAAGCGAACCCGGCGTTCTGTTCGGCTCTGGGCGGCACCGGGCCCGAGTGGCTCCTCGCCCTCGCTTTTACCGACATCTCGCACCCCGATGATCTGCCCGAGTGCCGGCAATGGATCCAGGATCTGCTCGAAAACCGGATCGGGAGGGTCCGCTTGGAGCGGCGATACCTCCACCGGGCCGGCCACTGGATCTGGGGTGAGGTGCACCTCTCCCGGGTGGGGGAGGAGGGGGGGAAGCCCCGCCTCCTGCTGGTCTGTTTTCAGGACATCCAGGAACGCAAACAAGCCGAACTGGCCATGCGCAAGAGTTGTGCGACCTTGGGCCAGATCCTCGACACCATCCCCCAGTCGGTGTTCTGGAAGGATAGCCAGGGGCGTTACCTCGGCTGCAACAAGCCCTTTGCCGTTCAAGCCGGCCTGGAAAGCCCGGAAAAGATCGTCGGCAAGACCGATTTCGACCTGCCCTGGCCCCGCGAAGACTCAGTCGCGTACCGGGCCGACGACCTGAAGGTGATGGAATGCAACCAACCCAGGCCCCACATCGTCGAACCCCTCCGGCAGGCCGACGGCACCCGGCTGTGGATCGAGACCTCCAAGGTCCCCCTGGTGGGCGAGGATGGAAAAACCTTCGGGGTGTTGGGGGTGTACGGAGACATCACCGAGCGCAAAGTGGCCGAGGACGCCGTCCAGGCAAGCCAGGACCGCCTCGCCGAAGCCCAGGCTCTCGCCCACCTTGGCAACTGGGAGCTCGACATGAAGTCGGGGGCCCTGACGTGGTCGGACGAGATCTACCGCATCTTCGAAATCGATCCCGACCGTTTCGGGGCCTCTTACGACGCCTTCCTGGCCGCGATCCACCCCGATGACCGGGAGGTGGTGCACCGCACCTTCACCGAATCGGTCTCCCAGCGGACCCCGTACCAGATCGTCCACCGCCTCCTCCATTCGGGCGGCACCGTCAAATACGTAGAGGAGCGCGGCCAGACCATCTACGACTCCGACGGGACCCCGCTCCACTCCATGGGCACCGTGCAGGACATCACCGACCGTAAAAGGGCCGAAGAGGCGATCCGGGCCAACCAGATGCGCCTGACCGAAGCCCAGGCCCTGGCCCACATGGGAAGCTGGGAGATGGATTTGCAGGCCAAGGTCGGGATCTGGTCCGAGGAGTTCTGGCGGATCTTCGGGCTCGATCCCGAAAAAAACGTGGCCACGGAGCAACTCCTGCGGAGCAGGGTCCACCCAGAGGACCGCGATGCGGTGGCGCGCACGTTCGATCAGGCCAGCACGGACGGCAGACCCTTCCGCATGGTCCACCGCCTGTTGCTGGACGACGGGACGGTGAAATACGTCGAAGCCCGGGGACAAACCGTCCGCGATGCGGGGGGGAAGCCCCTCCGCTCGGTGGGAACCGTGCTGGACATCACCGACCTCAAGCGGATCGAGGAATCCCAGCGGGAAACCGAGGAGCGGCTGCGAATTCTCAGCGACAACCTGCCCGGAGGCATGGTCTACCAGATCGATTCGGGCGAGGATGGAGCTTCGCGCGTCTTCACCTATGTCTCGGCCGGAGTGCAGCTCCTTCACGACCTCACCCCCACCCAGGTGCGAAACGATGCCCGGGTTTTCTACCGGCAAATCCATGAGGACGATCAGGGGACCCTGGCCGAAAAAGAGAGGGTCGCGGTGGCGGGAATGGCGCCATTCCAATGCGAGTACCGCATCCGAAAACCCGCCGGCGAGATTCGCTGGTGTTTTGCGACCTCGTCGCCGCGGAGGCTCGGCAACGGCCATCTGGTGTGGGACGGGATCGAGATCGACATCACCGAACGCAAGCGAGCGGAAGAGCAACAGCGCCTCCTGTCCTCCCAGCTCCAGCAGTCCCAGAAGATGGAGAGCCTGGGCAGTTTGGCGGGAGGGGTGGCCCACGATCTCAACAACGTGCTGGCGGCAATACTCAGCCTGTCGAGCACCTTCCGGGCCCGCACTTCGTCCACCGATCCCATGGCGATGGCCCTGGACACCATCTCCAGCGCCTGCATGCGGGGACGGGACGTGGTGCGCAGCCTGCTCGTCTTCGCCCGCCGGGAACTCGAAGCGGAAGGGCCGGTGGATCTCAACGCCCTGGTCGGCGAAACGGTCCGCTTGCTGTCTCACACCACCCTGAAGCGGGCGACGCTGGTAACGGAGCTGCTGGAGCCCTTGCCGGCGATCCTCGGCGACAACAGCGCCCTGAGCCATGCCCTGATCAACCTGTGCGTGAATGCGGTCGACGCCATGCCCCACGGCGGGACCATCACCCTGAGCACCGCTCGTGGTCTGGAGGGAGAGGTGGTGTTGAAGGTGCGTGACACCGGGACCGGGATGAATCCCGACGTGCTGGAAAAGGCCACCGAGCCGTTCTTTACCACCAAACCCCAGGGGCAAGGCACGGGCCTCGGGCTATCCATGGTCTACGGCACCATGCAGGCCCACGACGGTCAGGTCACGATCCACAGCCGCCCGGGCGAGGGCACCGAGGTGGCACTCGTCTTCCCGGCCCACCGGGTGCTGGCAGGGGTGCCGAGCAAGGCCCCCCCTGCGGGCGAGAGTGCCGGGAGCCCGAGGTTGCGGGTCCTGCTGGTGGACGACGACGATCTCGTGCTCTCGTCCCAACAGGCCGTGCTGGAGATGCTCGGCCATGGGGTCACCCCCGCTCCGGGAGGCGAGGAAGCCATCCATTTGCTGGAAGAGGGTCTGGAAGTGGACCTGGTCATCCTGGATATGAACATGCCCGGGATGTCGGGGGCCGAAACCTTGCGACGCATCATGATCCTTCGGCCCCACCAGCAGGTGGTGATCGCCTCGGGTTATCTCGACGACCAGGCGCGGGACCTCAAAAGCATCTACCCGACCCTGCGTTTTATCGGCAAACCCTACAGTATCGGCGAACTGCGCCGGATCATCGGCGGGTGACCGGGGGCTGAATCGTTCCCGGGGTGACCGGTTGGGTTGCCAGTACCGGCTCGAGCCGGGTCCAGGCTTCCTCGGCGGTCTCGACAAAAGAGAAGAGGTCCAGGTCGGCGGGCGAGATCACCCCCTCCTCGACCAGACCGGGGAAGTCGATGATCCGTTGCCAATAGGTGCGGTCGAAGAACAGCACCGGGATCGGCCGGATCTTGCGGGTCTGGATCAGGGTCAGCACCTCGAAGGTTTCGTCGAGGGTGCCAAAGCCGCCGGGAAAAACCACCAGGGCCCTGGCCCGCAGCAGGAAGTGCATCTTGCGCAGGGCGAAGTAGTGGAAGTTGAAGCAAAGCTCGGGGGTGACGTAGTCGTTGGGCTTCTGCTCGTGGGGGAGGACGATGTTGTAGCCGATGCTCTCGGCCCCGACGCAGGCGGCGCCCCGGTTTGCGGCCTCCATGATGCCGGGCCCCCCGCCCGAGGCGACCACGATCCTGCCGTTGCCGGAGGAGGTGGAAGCGATCCGTTCCGCCAGGCGGCGGGCCTCTTCGTAGAGGTGGCTTTTGCCGGCCAGTGCCCGGAGGCGGCGCTCGCGGGCGATCAGTTCATCGTTTCCGGGGCGGGCCTCGAGGTCGCGGACCGCCTGATCGAGCGCTGCCGCCGCTTGTTCGGGTGCCGGGATGCGGGCGCTGCCGAAGAAGACCACCGTGCCGACAATGCCCCGCTCGCGTTGCAGGATTTCGGGTTTCAAAAACTCGAGCTGCAGGCGGGCGGCGCGCAGTTCGTCGCGCATGATGAAATCGGGGTCGGCGTAGCCCAGCCGGTAGGCGGGGGAGAGGGTCTGCGGGGTGGCCGGGTCGAGCCGGGTG
>CAZTNO010000262.1:0-4032 GCA_964614865.1 uncultured Clostridia bacterium | reverse complement strand
CGTTGAGCCGCATGGCGTAGCGCCGCAGACGCAGATAGGAATCCCGGTCGCGGCAGAGGGCGTTGGAAGCGCTCATCAGCATGATGATCGGGGATTCGAAGAACATGGCCAGCGAGATCGCCACGCCGTAGGCGGCCAGGTTCAAGGTCGGGCCCGGCAAACGGGCGATCACCGCGGCGATGAACGGCCCTTCGGCGGCCATGAGCAGCCAGGTCAAAAAAAGGGGAAACCAGAAGCGCAGGATCTGGCGCTGCGTACGGACCTCGCTCATCGGGGACCGCGGGGATGGTTTTTGCCCAGGGCGAGCAGGACGATCCCGGCTAGGGCGAGCACCATGCCGGCCATTTTCATGGGGGGAGGAAAACGGTCGAAGATCAGCCAGTCGAGGGCGGTGACCAGTAGGGCATTGGCGCCGCCGATGGCGGTGGCCGGGCCGGCGGGCCCCAGGGTGACCGCCCGCTTGATGCAGTACATCCCCCCCGCCAGAAACAACCCGGCAACGAAAGCGAGCCCGATGCCCAGAGGATTCTCCAGCCCGGCCAGCCCGCGGCCGCTCAGCCAGACGCCGGAAAGCCCTGCCACCCCCACCGCCCCGCCGGCGAGCCATAGCACCGCCGTGGCCGTGACCGAATCGGCTCCGCGGCTCCCCAGCCACTTCAGCAAGGTGTTGGTGATGCCGAACAGGGCCATGGCAGCCAAACCGAAGAAAACTCCGCGCAGGCTGGCCCGGCTCCCCGCCCCCAGGGCCAGGGTGGCCAGCCCCGCCACCACCACCGCCATGCCGGCAACCTGAAGGGCGGTGAGTTTTTCACGCAGCAGCTGCCAGGCCAGCAAGGCGACGATCACCGAGTTGGCCGAAGAGAGGGCGACGATCGGCCCGCGACCGCTGGGATCGGCGGCCAGCCCCAACTTCAAGGCCAGCATGCCGGCAGCCAGGGTGACCCCGGCGACCGCCGCCAGCAAGGCCAGGCCGGGACTGGGTAACCCGGCGAACCCCCGCCCCGAAAACCGCCAGCGCAGGGCGGTGACCAGGCCGACCACGCCCATGCCGGTCCACAGGACGATCGGCGCCGACAGGCTCGCCTGCACCGAGCCGTAGGTCAACTCGGCGATGGCGCCCAGCAGGAAGTTGGTGACCCCGAAGCAGGCGGTGATGCCCAGGGCGTAGGCCAGCCAGGTGTTTTTGTGGAGGGGTGTGGTCATGCTGTATCCGTTCCCAAGGGTCTCGATTCGAGTGATCATGGAAACCACCGCGAACCCCCAGTGTATCATCATTCGTTCGCACCGTCCAGCCAGGCAGATCTCGGAGGGATGCCCCCCCCCCGGTGTCCGCTGGCAGCCTGGAAAGTCGCCTCATGCCGCAGGTCTTCTGAATGGACTGTGTTATCTTTCTCGCTAATAACCGAGAAAAAACATAATATTTCTCGGTTGAAAACGAGAAACATGCTTTTACACAGCGGACCGGGCACCCCGCGAGTCATTGACAGGAAGGGGGGGATGGGCTACAATCAGGATCTCCCGCGTGGTGAGTGTAGCTCAATGGTAGAGTATCGGACTGTGGATCCGATCGTTGCGGGTTCAAATCCCGTCACTCACCCCACTTTTCTTCAAACCATCCCACTTGCGTTCGATCGATCGATGGCAAGGAGCGTTTCATGATGAAAAACAACCGAATCCTTCGCATCGCACTGGTGACCGGGTTCCTGCTGCTGATCCCGCTGGTGGCCATGCAGTTCAGTAATGAGGTCGACTGGGACTGGTTCGATTTCGTGGTAGCCGGCATACTGCTGTTCGGCAGTGGGCTCGCCTACGAGCTGGTCACCCGCAATGCGGGCAACAAAGCGTACCGGGTTGCCGCCGGTCTCGCGGTGGCGACGGTACTCCTGCTGGTCTGGATGAACCTGGCCGTCGGCATCATCGGCAGCGAAAACAACCCCGTGAACCGGTTGTACTTCGGCGTCCCCGTCATCGGTTTCATAGGCACCCTGCTGGCGCGCTTCCGCCCCGGAGGGATGGCCCGCGCCATGCTGGCGACCGCCCTCGCCCAGGCGTTGGTCCCGGTGATCGCACTGCTGATCGGCAGACCGCCACTCCACACTGCCGCCCAGGTTTTTGGCGTGCTGGGGGTGTTGACCCTGAACGGATTCTTCGTCCTGCTGTTTGCCGGATCGGCCTGGCTGTTCCGCCACTCGGCGTGTCCGCCCCGCCAACCGGAAACGGTCTGATCCCCCCCGCCAGGCAAGCACGATGTGGGTGAAAAACCGGGGATGGTGGATGACCTGGGTGGTCCTGCTGGCGCCGGGCGTGGTGACCCTGGGGATCGGCATCTTCCATCCCTCGGCCCGCACCAGCGACGACACCATGACCCTGCGCACGTTTGGCCTCGTCTGGATTCTCTGCCAGCTCCTGATCCTCGGCGTGATCCTGGCAGGCATGAAGTGGCAAAGGAGACAGCTGGATTATTTTCGACAAAACGGCATTCCGGCCACCGCCACCGTCCTTGCCGCTACCACTACCGGCACCACGGTGAACGAAATGCCCCAGGTCGAGCTGAAACTGGAAATCGAGGCTCCGGCAGGCAACCGATATACGATCACCGACCGGCGCTGCTGGAACCCGCTCTCGCTGGCGGGGCTGCGGCCGGGAGCAAAACTCGCGGTGCTGATCGACCCGCACTCGCCGAAAAGGATCGTGTTTGTAGAAGATGAACGGGCATAGGCAGTAAACCGACTCCCCTTTTTTGATGAAGAAATGGGCGCCACCCCATGAGAGGGCGCCCGAACTCTGAAAGGTGAAAGGTTTTTCGCCCCTACTCCAACTTCACCATCACGCGATGACCGGCGAGCGAAAGACCGCCCCGATTCGCCACGAACTCCAGGGTGAACGTGCCGTGGAAGCCGGGGCCCGGCAGCCAGGTAAAAACCCCGGTGTCTGGGTCGAGACGGGCGCCGATCGGCAGCGGGCGGATGTCAGCCCCCACCCGTTCACAGGCCGAAAACCGACCGTTGTTTTGTAGGGGCGAATCATATTCGCCCTCTTTTCCGTTCCTTGCCAGGTCATCCAGGGGGCGAAGGACATTCGCCCCACCATGGTCGGGATCCAATTCGATCGCCAGCGGTTCACCCGCTTTGGCGGTAATCACGACGAGGCCGTCGCGGTCGGGAAAGATCGTCTCCTCGATGCCGGCAAAGCCTTTGCGAACGCGCAACGGAATCGGGGTATCGACGATTTCGGTGCCGGCGAACAGGGTTGGTAGGGGCGAAAAATCTTTCGCTCCGATGCGATTCGCCCCAACGCCCCCCGCAAGGCCCAATGTAGGGGCACGGCGTGCCGTGCCCGCATGCGCATCGTCCGATGGTGGGGCGGACATTGCCCCACCCGCCCCATGTTCGACCATGAAATATCTAGACCCGATCCCGTCGAGCCTGCCCAGGCTGTCCACGACACTCCAGGCGATCGAATGGGCCCCTTCGGTCAAGGTGGATGGATTCAAGTAGAAGAAGCCCACCGCCCCCTCGCTGTTGATGTAGCCCGGGAACAGGGTGGCGATGTCGGGGCGGTACTGGTCGTAGGTGGGGTTTCCCACCGGCGCGCCGTCGACCCAGACGGTGATGGACGAACCGTTGGTCGGGATCCAGGCGGGCTGCGGGGTCAGCGCCCAGCCGAAGTTCACGTACGAACTGCCCGAGGTCATCCCCCCCTGCTCGGGGGTGTCGAGGGTACCAAAGGGCAGTGTGGCGTGGGCGTTGTCGCAGGTGATGGTCTTGCTGCCCAGCGTCACCCGGTGCCCCTCGCGGTCGGTGGCTACAATGTGGATGGTGAAAACGCCGTTGCCTCCGCTGGGCAAAAAGTTGGTCAGCATCATGTAGCCCCAGCCCGAGCGATAGCTCCAGGGGTAGGCGGCATAGAGGGCCTCGACGTCGGGCCTCGCCCCCTCGACCAGATTCGCGTCACCGATGAACACGAGATCCTGCCCCTCGCCCGCCAGCGGGCTGCGGTAGATCTTCACCGAGGCGACCTCGACGTCGTCGA
>CAZTNO010000261.1:0-4069 GCA_964614865.1 uncultured Clostridia bacterium | reverse complement strand
CCGGGCCTGGTAGACGTCCCCGCCCTCGACGGTAAACAGGAAGGGCTGGCCCGGGGTCTTCGACAATACCAGCAGTCGCGCCCGGTCTCCCACCTGGAAGCTGCGCTGGCTGGGCACGATCGTCAACCCCTCACCGGCGTAGTCGATCTTGTCGCCGGGAGCCGCCACCCACAGCGAGGTGGAGGAGGTGATCACCTTGCCCAGGTCGTCGGTGCCCCGGGCCACCAGGTGGAGGAGCCCCGACTCGCCCGGGGTGAAGCGGACCTGGCTGCGCCCCCGGCTATCGGTCTGTACCGCCCGGGTCAACAGCACCTTCTCGCCGCCCTGGCTCCCAGCCGGCCGCACCACGGTAAAGGTCAGCACCTGGGACTTGGCGTTGCGGGCCAGGTCGGTGGTGCGGATATCGACCATCACCGGGTCCTTCCGGCCGGCGATCAGGCGGTCCCCCTTCAGCGAGATCACGAACCGCCCCTTCGAAGTCTGCAGCGCCGATTCGCCCGAAACGGTGAACTGGCCGGCGTCCCGCACCCGGGCTTCGACCCGGATGGTGTAGTCGTCGGAACCGGGGGGGACGGTGAAGGCGAACGACAGGTTGCCCCGGGCGTCGAGCTTGCCCTTGCCCTGGGTGATCAGCTCCTGGCGTGTGTTCTGGTATTCGGCCTCGCTGTAGTACCAGTTGAAGTCCTCCTCCACCCACCAGGGCAGGTAGAATCGGGTCCGGTACACCGAGTATTCCACGTCGCCCTGGGTCACCGCGGCGCCGAAGTAGTAGCGGGCGCGGACCTCGGCGTTGATCTGTTCGCCGTTGAGGGGGCTGCCCTGGAGTCCCACGGTCACCTGGAATTTCGGTTTCTGGTATTCGCGGATGCGGAATTCCGCCTGGTAGGGCTTGCCGTCGATGCGGGCCACGATGCGGCAGGTGCCCAGCGGCGGGGTGCCGTCGAGGGCGAACGATCCGGAAAAGGTACCCATGGCGCCGATCTGTGCCGGCATCGAGGCCAGGGTGTGGCCGCGCGGATCGATCATTTCCACCGTGGCGGTCAGCCCGTGAACCAGGCGGTAGGTTTCGGCGATGAAGTCCCGCACCACCCCTTTGAAGAACACCTCCTGGCCCGGGCGGTACACCGGCCGGTCGGTGGTCAGGTAGACTTTGCGATGGTCGAGTTGGGCGGGATAGAAGGTTGGGTCGAGCACCACGCTGTGCGCCCCCTTCTGCACCACCACCACCGGGGTGGGGATGCCGGTCAATGGCAGGGTGGCCAGCCCCGAAGCGTCGCTGGTCGCGGTGGCCAGTTTCTTTTCGCCGGGGCCGGCAAACAGGGTGATTTGGGCCGATGCGACCGGTTCGCCCCCTTCCCGCTGCACCACCCAGGCCAGCAACTGGTTGCCCGATTGCTTGGTGACCAGGGCGAGTTCGCTGACCACCGCCAGGGTGGTGGCGGCATCGCCCTCGCAGACCCCTTCGATCAGGTAGACGCCGGGTTCCTTGAGGCCCAGCGGGACCGACTCGTAGAGCCAGTTCTCCCCTTTTGCGGTGAGGTAGTGGCGGAACTGCTGCACCAGCGGGAAGCCGGTCAGCAGCGGGATTTCGGCGTGGCCGCGGTCTTTGGTTTCGCTGGTTTGCGGATTGCGCCATTCGGGGACCCCTTCGAGCAGGTTCTTGCGGGCGCCAAACGACAGGAATCGCCGGGTCAGGCCCTGCCAGCCGATCACGTCGAGTTCGGCGGCCCTTGCCAGGATGGCCAGGGCGTTGGGCCCGCCGTAGACGTTGCGCACCCGGGGCTGGTGGAGGTCGGAGCGGGTGGCAAAGAAGGCCGTGGGATCGGCAATCCGGTAGATCCGCAGGTCGAGGTAGGTGAGGGCCATCGTCTCCACGGTGACGGCGGCCTCCTGGCCGGGGCCGAACATCCGCTCGGTGGAAAGGTAGAACCGGGGTGCCTGGGCAAGCAGGGGGGCTGCAAGCATTCCGATCAGGATTGCGAGGCGAACAATGCGTTGGTTCATGGGGCGAATCCTCCCAGCGGTGAATGGTCGAGTATGGCCAGCCGGAAAATGCCGGCAAAAGCGGGGTTGTCGGGTCGGGGTTGCCAGGTGTCGTCGGGATGGTCCCGCAGCACCGACCAGGCGAGCCGGCGGACCTCGCCCGGCGAATCGGAGCCGGGGCCGGTGTGGTAGAGCAGCACGGCGTCTTTGGGCTGGCCGTCCTGGCTAAGGATCAGCCGCACCACCACCATGACGTGGTCGGGCATGTCCACCCCCGCCTCGTTGTGAAAGAACAGCAGATCGCCGGGTTCGAGGCCGCAATCCAGGGAACGGCCCAAATAGCGGCAGTTGAAGTGGCGCAGCACCGCGGCCGAGGCGGTGGGGGCGAAGGTCTCGCCGGCCAGGTCGCTTCGGGCGAAGGGGCCGGTGCGGGTGCGAAAGATGCGCTCGCCCAGCAGGGGGACATCGGGGTAGTGGAAGGCGACGATCTCGGGGATGGCGGGGTTCACCAGGTAGGGGAAGCGGGCGAGCCAGAGCCGGTCGTGCCGCTTCAGCGCCTCGCGGACGGAAAAGCCGATCAGCCCGGCGCAATCCCGGTGAACTTCGGCCCAGGCAGGGCTGGGGTGGATGAACTGGGATTCGGCGATCACCACCAGCCAGGCGCGGAAGTTGCTGCGGTCGGAGGCGCTGATGAGCTCGGCGCAATCGGGCAAGCCGTCGCCGTCGAGGTCCTGGGCGGAAGGTGGGTCTGCCGGGAAGGATTGGACAAAGATCGGCAGGGTCAATGCCAGGAAGAGCAGGGCAGCGTGACCGAGGTTACTCAAGGGGGAGGAGGCGGCCCTTCAGGTTGCCGTTCCAGGGCTCGAGGGAGAGGGCGAGCGGGGGAAGACGGGAGAGGAGGGTCAGCACCGGGGCGATCTTGCGCTCGACGTCGGCGGTTGTGAATTCGCCCGCCCCTTGCCCCAAAAAGGCCAGATGGCGCCCCAGGGCGCGCAGCAACGGGTCGGGAAACAGCACCGCCTGGATGGTGCCCCGCGAGCCGAGGAGTTTCAGCGCCTTTTCCGCCACCGCCTGATCGGTCAGGTTGGGGCGCTTTCCGGCCAGGCACAGCCGCATCTCCTCGAGGGTGGATTTGCGGGCGCTAACCAGCAGCCAATCGGGGCTTACCGCCACCGCCGGCGACTTGTCGTCGTCGAACCCGAGCAGGGTGGTGCCCGCCTCGGGCTTTTCGTTGCGGGTCGGGGCCATCAGCCCCTGGATCAGCTGGACCAGCTTGGGTCGCAGGCTGTGGCTCCCTTTTTTCAGGGCAAAGGCAATCCCGAAGTCCACCACCCCTTCCCCTTCGGCCTGGGAAAAACCGTTCACGAAGAACACCAGGTTGCCGGTGAATTGGGGCGCCGCATCCTGGCCCAGGGCCTCGCCCAGGGCGGTTTGCCATTCGGTCCGGGCTCCGGTGGCAGCGACCCGCTGGGCAAAACGGTCGGCGGGGAAATGCAAGGCGACTGCCAGCAGCGAACTTTCGGGAACCAGGCGGGCCATCGCCTCCAGCGCTTCGCCGCGGGGCAGGTCGAGGGCAGGCACCCCGCTCAGGTAGAGCGAGCGGAAGGTGATGCGAGGGCCGAGGTCGAGGTTGACGGCCAGCCCCAGCTCGCTGGTGCCCAGCAGGCGGGACAGGCGGGGCCAGCGGCTGGCCAGGTTGGTGTACAGTTTGACGGTGCCCGGTTGGCCGGCGAAGTGGCGGGCATGGTACGGGGATTGCCGGGCCAGCATCACCGGGGCGTTGCCAACGGCCACCGCCTTTTTCACCATCGCCTCGTCGTTGCCGGCGATCAGTTGCCGGTTCTGGATGACCAGCCATACCGGGACCCCGGGGAAGTCGATGCGGAAGGGGGTGGCGGCCTGACCGGTCTTCTTCTGCAGTCGCTCGAACAGCTTCATCAGCAGGGCGAACTTGGGCGAAAGTTCGCGCACGACCAGGAAGACCGGCTTGCCCCCCGGGTGGTGGAGACCCCAAAACGCCGTTTCACCGGGGGCGTTGAGCAACTCGTCGAGGAATTCGTCGCCCAGCGGGGTGGAGAGTTGCTGG
>CAZTNO010000260.1:0-4088 GCA_964614865.1 uncultured Clostridia bacterium | reverse complement strand
CGAGGGTCGGCCAGTTGGCCCCGTCAAAACCCAGCAGTACCACCAGCGGGCGTTCGGGGGTCTTGCTCTTTTCCTTGCATGCGCCGGAAAGCAGGGCCAGGCCGGCGACCAGCGCCCAGAATAAAAACCGGTTCACCTTCCACATCGATCATCTCTCCTGATAGCAAAAGGGGACCGCCCCGGCGGGACGATCCCCTTTCACGTCATCCGACGGCGCGATGCCGCAGGTTTATTTGCGTTGGGTATCGAAAATCGGTCAGAACGAGTAGCCCAGCCCCAGGGTCAATTCGAGGCTGCCCAGCTTCAGGGGGTTGTCGGCCTCGGGGCGGATGTTCTTCTGGGCCTGGTTGAAGCGCAGCAGGGCCTCTCCCGACAACTTGCGGCCGAAGCGGTATTCGATGCCGCCCATCAGGTTGAAGCCGACCATGGTCGCCTCGATGGTCTCCAGCGGGTTGACGTCCTTGATGCGGTAGACGGTAGCGCCGATCCCCGCCAGCAGGTCGAATTTCTCTTTGCGCAGAAACCGGTAGCGGACGTCGGCCACGATCGGGGTCATCGAGAACTTGAACTCGTCGGTGCCGGCCCAGTCCTGGGTGGCCTTCTTGCTGGCGGTGCCGAAGGCGACCCACACGTCGATCTTCTCTGTGAACCGATAGGTCACGTCGAGGCCGAAGCCGTTCATCTTGCCGTAAAGACCCGAAAAACTCTCGTCGAGCATCGAATAGTAGGAGAAATTGGCGCCGACGCGAATCCGGGAGAATTTCCCGCTTTCGGCGATCGTGGCCGCAGGGGCGACCTCGGTTTCGCGGGTCCTGGTCTCGGCGGGCAGCGGGCGATTCTTTTTGGCCTCGATTTTGCGAGCCTTCTCGGCTTCCTTGCGGGCCTTTTTCTCTTCCATGGCCAGCAGTTTTTCCTTGGGCAGGATCTTGATCTTCTTGCCCTCGGCAAGGCAGGGATACCCGGTCAGGATCAGCAGATCCCCCGCAGCCAGTCCCTTGTCGACCAGACAGAGGCCGTTTTCCCGGGCGCGGATGGTCAGGGGCGAGCGCACGGCACGGTTCTGGACGGCCAGATAGACGAACTCGCCCTGGTCGTCGCGCAGGATCCGCTCCTGGGGCAAGACCGGAGCGTTCTGGTGGAGCTTGAGCGGCAAGCGGAAGCGGGCAGTGGCACCGGCAGCGAGGCGAAACTCGGCGTTGGCAACCACCACCTCCAGCGTCTCGCCGGCGATGTGCGTAACCCCTTGCAGCGCGGCCCCGTCGACGGTGAGCGGCACGGCTTGCCCTTCCTGGAAGTCGGCGATGGTGGGTACCTGAACCGCGACCTTGAGCTTGCTGCTGTCGGTGAGCCGAAGCAGCGTATCGCCGGCGGCGACCTGGGCCCCCTTTTCAACCACGACAGCGGCCACCTGCCCGTTGCCCGGAGTGGTGACGGTATAGGCCTCGGCGGCCCGGGTTTTCTCTTTCAGACGGGCCATGGCCGCGTCGAACTTCTTTTGCAGGGCGGCCTGGCGTTTCGTCTGCTTGGCCTTCTTGGCCTTGAGCAGTTGGCCGTTGAGCGTTTCCATCGAGATTTTGATCTGGCCGATGGCTTCGGACAAGTCGGCGGGCAGCTCCAGCCGGAAGACCATCTGGCCGGCCTGGACTTCCTGGCCCACCGCCACGCCCACTTCGGCAACCACCCCGCTCTGGCCCGCGACCACCGGGGTCACGCCACAGGGGGCCAGGGCGATGGCAAAATCCTGGTATTCGGTAAACGACTGGGGGGCGACCGGCTCGGTAAAGACCTGAACCCGTCCGGGGCACTTGATTTTCTGGGTTTCGCCGGCGGCGGCGATCGTCAGGCTCATCATCAGCAGGGCAACGAGGCCCAGGGTCCACTTCATGCGCATCAGAGACTCCTTAGTTGGGAATGACTCGGCGGAAAAACCCAAGGGGCTCCCGCAACCCGCTTCGCAACCGGCATCTGTCCGGGAATCATCGCACCAGGAACCCTGTGGCCACGAAGGGGAATCGAATTGTACCACACCCCCGCCGCTGGTGCAAATGGCGGCGAACTCAGCTGTGAAAGGGGAAATATACGTCGAAGCGGGTGCCTTGGCCCGGCTCGCTGGCCACCGAGATGTAGCCCCGGTTCTGCTTGACGATGCCATAGACGGTTGCCAGGCCGAGCCCGGTGCCCTGACCCACGCTCTTGGTGGTGAAGAACGGCTCGAAGATCTTTTCCTGAATCTCCTTGATCATGCCGATGCCGTTGTCGATCACGGTCAGCCGGGCATAGTCGCCCATCACCGACCCCCGATGGTCCTGGCAGAACTCTTCATCCATGATGAACCGGGCGGTCTCGATGGTCAGGGTCCCCCCCTCTGTCAACGCGTCGCGGGCATTCACCACCAGGTTCATCAGCACCTGTTCGAGTTGGGAACGATCGATCTCGATCTCCGGGGCCTCGGGATGCAGCTTGACCTGCAGCACGATGTTGTCGCCGATCAGGCGGGCGATCATCTTTTGCAGGTCGAGTACCACCTCGTTGAGGTTCAACCGCTCGGGGTGGATCTCCTGGCGACGGGAGAAGGCCAGGATTTGCCGGGTCAGCTGGGTGGCCTTCTCTCCGGCGTGGATGATCTCCATGATGTCGGCCCGGGACTTCTCGTGGGTGGTCTGCCGCAACACGAGCTCGCTGTAGCCGTTGATCACCGTGAGCAGGTTGTTGAAATCGTGGGCGATGCCGCCCGCAAGCCGCCCCAGCGACTCCATCTTGACTGCTTGAAGGAGTTGTTCTTCGAGCAGCTTTTCACGGGTGACGTCGGCGGCAATGCAGGTGAGGTGGGTGATCTGGCCCTGGGCATTGATCACCGGCGAGATCGTGCTGCGTTGGGTGTAGTAGGTGCCGTCTTTCTTGCGGTTGATGAAATCCCCTTTCCAGGTTTCGCCGGAAAGCACCCGGGTCCACATCTCCAGGTAGGTGTTGCGGGGCTGATAGCCGCTCTTGAGCAGGCGGGGGGTGTGGCCGATGATCTCTTGGGCCGAGTAGCCGGTGATCCGCTCGAACACCGGATTCACGTAGATCACGTTGCCATTGCGGGCGGTGATCATGACCATCTCGGCTGCCGATTCGATCGAGGTGCGCAGGATCTGCAGGGTCTCGTCGCGCCGTTTCTTCTCGGTGACGTCGCGCAGGATGCCCTGGTAGCCGGCAACTTCCCCTCCGGGCTGGGAGAGGATGGTCGCCGACTCGATGATGTCGATCCTGGCCCCCGATTTCGTGACCAGTTCGGTCTCGAAATCGCGCACGAAGCGGTGAGTGGCCAGCTCGTGGAAAAAGATCTCGCGCCGTTCGGGCTCGACGTAGAGTTTGCGCACGTCGAGGACGCGCAACTCCTCGATGGGATAGCCGAACAACGAGATCATGGCCGGGTTGGCATCGAGGATATGGCCGTCCATCGAGGCCTGATAGATCGGATCCAGCGAATTCTCGAACAACGAACGGTAGCGGCTCTCGCTGGCCCGGATCACCGATTCGGTCCGGTGTTTCATCAGGGCGATCTCCACCGTGGCCTTGAGCTCGTCCTCCTTGAATGGTTTGGGAATGAAGCCGAACGGGCTGCCCGCCTTGGCCCGGGCCAGGGTTTCGTCATCGCTGTAGGCGGTCAGGTAGACGACGGGAACGTTTTGAACCGCGGTGATCCTGCGGGCGGCCTCGATGCCGTCCATTTCTCCGTCGAGCTGGATGTCCATCAGGATCAAATCGGGGGCGGTCGTTTGGGCCCGTTCGATGGCCTCCGCTCCGCTGGTTGCCAAACCGGCGATCCGGAAGCCGAACTGGGCAAGGGTGGATTCGAGCATGGCGGCAATCACCGCCTCGTCCTCGACGATCAGGATGCTTTCGGCAGTACTCATGGGGCGGGCTCGTTCATGAGGGGGGCGGCATTTCCGGGGGCTGCCCGGGGGCGAAGACAACCGGGCACCATCCTGTGTCGAGGTCGATCATCACACGTTCCTCCCCGCAATACCTACGAAAATGGGGGTAGCAAAAAGGGCTGCCCGCACTATAGAAAAAAAGTGGGTCGAAGTCAATGACCTGCTGGC
>CAZTNO010000259.1:0-4101 GCA_964614865.1 uncultured Clostridia bacterium | reverse complement strand
GAAGGCCAGGGTGAGGTTGGGCCTGAGTCCGGGCACTTTGAAATCCTTGGCCACCTGGATGCCGATGTCCCGGGTGGGTTTGATCAGGTTGGCGACCACGTCGGCCTTGTTGACCAGCTCCAGGTCGGCGTCGGGGGTGGCCTGCTCCAGACCGAAGGCGTACTTGAATTGCCCCACCCGCACCTTGAACCAGGGGATCAGGGTGGTGTCGATGTAGGCGTCGAACACCATCTTCTTGTTGTCGGTGTCGGCGTTGGTCCCCTCCATGGTGAAGGTGTAGGAGAAGAGGCTGGAGATGGTGCCCTTGATGCCGAAGCGGGCGGTGCCGATCATGAAGCCGTCGGCTTTTCCCGCGGTGGTGTCGATCAGGTAACGGGCTTTGGCAAAGCCGGTGAATCCGAGTTTGGGAAACTCGGGAGCCGTGCTGGTCGAGATTTCGACCGCAAGGCTGGCCGTGGCCATGGCCGCAATCAGCGCGATGGTGAGGGCTATTTTTTTCATGTGCGAGGCTCCTGGATGGTTTCTACTGGATCACATCGGGGAAGAAGAGCGGGCTGCCGTACTTCTCCTTGCCGAAATCGCGGATCAGGGCCTGCCCCTCGGCGCCACGCAGGAAGCTAGCCAGGGCCACTGCCAGTTTGTGCTTCACGTGGGGGTACTTCACCTGCGAGACCACGATCACGGCGTAGGGGTTGAACATTTCGGGATCGCCTTCTGAAAGGGCCTTCAGCCCGGAGATCTCTTTTTGATGGGCCAGCCAGGTGGCCCGGTCGATCAAAGTGTAGGCGACCTTTTCGTTCGCGACGCGCAGCGTGGCCTCCATGCCCGAGCCGCTCTCCATGTAGTTCTTGCCCGAGGGGACGACGCCGGCCGCCTGCCACAGGCGGAGTTCTTTTTTATGGGTTCCCGACTGGTCGCCGCGGGAAACGAAACTCGCTCCGCTGGAAGCCAGTTTCTGGAAGGCGGGAACGGCCTTCAGGCCTGCGATGCCGGCCGGGTCGTTGGTCGGGCCGACCAGCAGGAAGTCGTTGTGCATAACCGGCAGCCGGGCCTCGCCAAAGCCCTCGTCGACGAACTGTTTTTCGGCCACCGGATCGTGGACCAGCAGCACGTCGGCGTTGCCGTCCCGGCCCAGGCGGATGGCCTGGCCGGTGCCAACGGCGATCACCTTGACCCGGCAGTTGAACTTCTTCTCGAACACCGGGAGCACCGCATCGAAAAAGCCCGAATCGAGGGTCGAGGTGGTCGAGGAGAGGACCAGTTTCTCTGCCCCCTGGACCGCGGTGGGGCTCAGGGCGAGCAGGGCGATCGGCAAGATCGCGGTCGTCAGCAGTCTGGACAAAAATCCTGAGGGTTTCATGAGAACCTCCTTTCTGATTTCACCGAGAGGCGAGGCCGTTTCCAGCCGCACCCTGACCGGCCGGCAGGCGTGACGGGAAGCCCGTTTTAGCCCAAAATCCGGCTCGGAGGCTTTTCATGAATACCACAAGTCGCCGGGATTTGTCCAGCACTTCTTGCCGCCGGTTTCCCGCCATCGTACAATGCCCCTGCCATGAACCCTTGGGAGCGTGATCTTTTCGATTGCTTGCGGCTTGGCGGGATCGACCCGGCTTGCGCCGGCAGCGTGCGCCGGATTCCCGGCGAAGCTTCGACCCGCCTGTTTTTCCGCCTGGAACTTTGCGGAGCCCCGCGGGTGGCGATGATCTATCCCCAGGCCGCCGCCGAGGATATAGATCGCATCGTGCGCCTGACGGGCGTCTACCTGGAGCATGGAGTTCGGGTGCCCCGGATCGAGGCCCGGCTCGGCGAGAGGGGGTTGCTGCTCGAAGATGTCGGCCTCGACCTTTTTCAGACCAGGTTCCGCCGCGCAGGTGCCGCGGAGAAGCGGGCCCTGCTGGCAGTTGTCGCCGAACTGCTCGAGAGGTTGCGGGCGATCGATCCCCGGCATACGCCTACCGCCCTCGACCGGGTGCGGGTGGAGTACGAGATGGGCTTTTTTGCCGCCCACTTCGCCGCCCCGCTGGTCGGCGAGCCGGTTGCCCGCGAGTTGCGGCACGCCCTGCTCGAGCTCCTGGCCGCCATGCCCGCGCCGACGGTTTTTGCCCATCGCGATTTCCACTCTCGCAATCTCGTCCTCTCCGGAACAAGGATCTCGGTGGTCGATTTTCAGGATTCGCTGCGCGCCCCGCCGCTCTACGATCTGGCCTCGATCGCCTACGACGCCTACCTCGATCCCGGGCCGGGCGGTTCGTGGCTGCTGGAGCGGCTGCGGGCACAGGGCATGGTGATCGAACGAGAAGAGTTGGCTTTGACCGCCCTGGAGCGCAACGTCAAGGCGCTCGGCACCTTCGGTTTCCAGGTGCGGGGGCGCGGCCACCGGATGTACGTGCGCTACGTGCCGCGCACCATCCGCCACGTCCGCCGCCACCTCGCCTGTCTCGTTCCCGACCATTCGATCGTCGATTTCTTCGGCCGCGATTGGGCGATATGATTCCTCCAGGGCGATTGAAAAAAAAACAATTCGGTTCATAATTCCGAATGTGGTCGACCCTAAACCAGGAGGTGTCAGCGTGTACAAGATCGAGGAGACCAAGTTTGGCATCCAGCTGACCTTTTCCGACCTGATCAAGCAGGAGGAGATGCAGCGGTGGAAAGACGAATCGGTGGCCCTGCTGAAGAAGTACCGGGGGAAGAAATTCGCCGTGTTGATCGACATGCGCGCCTTCAAGCCCCTGCCGGCCGAGAGCCAGGCGATCATGACCAGCGGCCAGCAACTCTACCGCGAGGGCGGCATGCACCGTTCCTGCGTGGTTTTGGCCGATCCCACCGTTTCGATGCAGTTCAAACGACTAGCCAAGGCGTCGGGCATCTACGAGTTCGAACGCTACATCGACGTCAAAACCTATCCGCAAACCTGGAACCAGGTCGCGGTCAAGTGGCTCACCGAGGGGGTCGACCCCGACCGCTGAAGCCAGACCTCTCCCTGTCACCGCCCGATGGGTGCTGTCTGAAGTCATTCCAGATCCCCCGCCCCGATCGGGCGAGGGGTGCTCGATTCAGCCAGATTCTACTTGTCGTTACCCAGGATCACCGGCAGGCCGCTCTTGGTGTTGCCGATGATGACGATTTTGGCATTGGGCGAGGCGGCCAGTTTTTCGGTGGCCTCGATCCCCTTCCACTCCAGCAGCTGGGGGCTGATCCCCTGGATGACGATGCGCTGAAAGTCGGAGATGCCCTGGGCCTCGATCCGCTTGCGTTCGGCTTCCTGCTGTTCTTTTTGCAGTACGAATTTCATCTGCTCGGCCTGCTGCTCGGAGCGCAACTTCTCCTGGATGGCATCGGCAACCAGTTTGGGTAACCCGATCTTGCGCAGCAGCACCTGCTCGACCATGATGCCCCGGGCTTCAGTGGATTTGCGGGCCAGGTTGAAGATCTCCAGGGCGATTTTTTCGCGTTCGGCCGAATACAGGGCCTTGGCCTCGTAGGAGGCGGTGATCTCGCGAATGGCCGAGCGCACCTGCGGTTCGACGATGATGCTCTGGAACTCCTTGCCCACCTTGCGGTAGATCTCGTCGGCCTTCTCGGGATCGATGCGGAACAGCACCGAGACCTCGAGATCCATGATCAGCCCCTCTTTGGAGGGGACTTCGGCAGTCTCCTTGAGTTCCAGGGTTTGCAACGACATCTTCACCACCTTGGTGAAGGGGATGATCATGCCGATGCCGGCGTGCAACTCGCTCGCCGAGACGGTGCCGAAAAAGTCCTTGACCCCGACATGGCCTGCGGGGATCACGGTGAACGGGTTGGCGATCAGCAAGACCACCACCACGCCGATCAGCAGGGCCAGCAAACCGGCCCCTTTGCGGTTTGGATTGAAGGTAACGGTGTCCATGATTTCCTCCTCCTGGATTGTGGATGGGTACGTCGCGAAGGGATTGTACCCGTCCCTGCGGGCGAATTCAATCGCTTGTTGCCATTCCTGTCCAAAACAGAAAATGCTATTCCTGGAAAACCTCTTCAGCAAAACATTGCGGAGTATTTAAAGGAAAGAAACCTGCTCCAGGAAGCCAAAGCTTACTCCCCCCAACCCCCCGCACATGA
>CAZTNO010000258.1:0-4113 GCA_964614865.1 uncultured Clostridia bacterium | reverse complement strand
GTTTGATCGGCGACCCCAGCGGGCGCAACAAGACCCGCCCCCCCCTCTCGGCGGAAACGATCGCCGCCAATGCCCAGACCTATCGGGAGCAGATATTCAAGTTGCTCGATCCCCAGCGCACGGTGATCGACTTCAACTCGCGCTGGCTCGGGGCCTTCTCGCCTGCCGAGTTCATCCGCCTGGCCGCATCGTACACCGTGGCCCGCATCCTGGAGCGGGACGACTTCCAGAAGCGCTTCCGCCAGGGCGATCCCATCTCGGTGCACGAGTTCCTCTACCCGTTGATGCAAGGGTACGACTCGGTCGCCTTGCGGGCCGACGTCGAGTTGGGGGGCAGCGACCAGAAGTTCAACCTGCTGGTGGGGAGGGAGTTGCAGCGCACCTACGAGCAGGAGCCCCAGGTGGTGATGACCATGCCGCTGCTCGAGGGGCTCGACGGCGTGCAGAAGATGAGCAAGAGCCTCGGCAACACGATCGGGATCACCGACCCGCCCGCTGAGATGTTTGGCAAGGTCATGTCGGTGAGCGACGACCTGATGTACCGCTACTACGAATTGCTGACCGATGTCTCGCTGGCAGAGATCGAGGAGATGAAGCGGTCGGCTGCCAGCGGCTCGGTGAACCCCATGGCGCAAAAAATGGAGCTGGCTCGCCGGATCGTCGCCGACTTCCACTCGCTGGCGGCGGGAGAAGCGGCAGAGCAGGGGTTCGTGCGGGTGTTCCGCGAAAAGGAGAACCCGGCCGACATGCGGCAATTCACCCTTGCCAAAGACGAAGCGCTGGCCGATTGGGTGGCCCGGGAAGGGCTGCTGGCCTCGCGGGGTGAGTTCAAGCGGCTGGTCGCCGGTGGCGGAGTCAGCCTCGATGGCACGCGGGTATCCGACCCCCAGCTGGTTCTGCTCCGGGGCACGCGCTACGTCCTGAAACTGGGCAAGCGCCAGTTCTTCCAGATCGGATGAGCGACCCGGACCCCGAAGCGGTCCGGAGCCGGGCAGAAAACAGCGTGGGGGTGAAGGGTCGCCGCCAGGGCTGGACTGGGTTCCTGACCCATCACGCCACCGCCCTCTGGTGGCTCCACTCCGGTTGGTCGTTGCTCTGGGGCTTGGGTTTCCTTTGGCTGGGCAGCCGTTCCTTTGCCACCTTGCGGGTGGCCGTGTTCTACCTGGCCTTCATCTGGACTTCGGGCCTCCTCCTCCCATGGCTGGAACGGGCCCCCTTTCTCGGGCCGGCGAATCGCGAACGGCGCCGTCTGCTGGTGAACTACCTGCATCGCAATTTCTCCCAGCAACTGCTCTTCTTCGTGTTGCCGGTGTACTGGCGTTCGGCCACCGTGCGGTCTCCCCATGGGGTCTGGCTGGCCCTGCTCGGGTTTTGCGCGGTGCTGGCCACCCTCGACGTGGTGTACGACCAGGCCCTGTCCCGGCACTGGTTTTTCTTGTCGACCTTCTTTGCCTTCACCCTGTTTGCCGTGGTCAACGTGATGGTGCCGGTGCTCTTCCACCTGCCCAGCCTGGTGGCGCTCGGTATTGCCTCGCTGATCTCTTTTGCCGGGTTTGCCTCTTTTTGTTGGGGCCATTCGCCGCACCCTCCGGGACGCAATCGCCAGGCCATGCTGGGCGCCGCCGCGGTGCTGCTGGGGCTGGTTTTCTTGGGCCGCGGATGGATCCCTCCGGCCCCGCTTACCCTGGCATCGGCGGAATTCGGAGGGGCCGTCGACCCGGCGACCCTGAGGGTGGTGGGAACTTTGGACGAGGCCCGAGCCCAACGGCGGCTGGCGGTGATGACGGCGATCCGGGCGCCGATGGGGCTCGCCGACCGGGTCCGCCATCGCTGGCTGGTGAACGGCCGTGTGTGGTTCGTCTCCTTTCCGCGCCGGGTGGAAGGGGGGCGACGGGAGGGCTTTCGTTTGTGGAGCGGAGTGGCTCTTCCTGACCGGTTTGGCCCCGGGGACCGGCTCAGGGTGCGGGTGGAAACGGCGGCGGGACAACTGATCGGGATCGCCGAGTTGCCCGTGAGAAAGGGTTCGTCAGGGAGGGATCCGGCATGAAGCAAGCACCAGCTGCGTTGGAGCGGGGGCAAGAAACGGGGGCGGATTTCCGCATCGGCATCGCCCTGGGCGGCGGGGCGGCCAAGGGGCTGGCCCACATCGGCGTGTTGCGGGCCCTCGTCCGGGGCGGAGTGTTCCCCGACGGCATCGCCGGCACCAGCATGGGGGCGCTGGTCGGCGCCTTCTTCTGTCGCGACCGGGGCATGGAGCAGGCCGAACAGGCGGCGCTGAAACTGGCAAGCGAACGGCTGGTGCACACCTTTCCCCTCCATCCCCGTCGCGGCGGTCTGTTGTCGCAGGGGCGGGTGGCTGAGATCCTGGCCAGCGAGTTTGACCGGTTGCGCATCCAGGACCTGCCCCTCCCCTTCTACTGCACCGGCACCGACCTGGCCGCCGGTAAGCGGGCGGTGTTCACCCGCGGCTCGGTGGTCACGGCGCTGCTGGCTTCCTCGGCCATTCCCGTCGTGTTCCCCCCCGTTCGCCATCAGGGGCGCTTCTACGTCGACGGCGGGGTGATCAACCCGGTGCCGACCGGGGTGCTGCGTGAAAACCGCTACGACTTCATCATCGCGGTCAATGTGTTCCATCGGCACGGGCGAAGCCCGGTAGTCCGCCGTCCAAAAGCGGTCGAACCGGGCGCCGGCAAGGCGATCTGGTCGCTGGTGGAACGCATGGTGGCCCGCCACGTCCAGCCCGGAAAAAACCCCGGCGAAAGCGGAGTGCTGGGCAACTTTGTGCAGACGTTCGAAATCATGCAGCAGGCCCTGATCGAGAGCCAGCTCCAGCACGATGGCCCCGACGTGGTGTTGCAGGTCGACACCCGCGATTTCAGCTTTCACGAATTCGACCGCGCCGCCGAAATCATCGCCCGGGGGGAGGAGACGGGGCAGCGCCTGCTGGAATACGTCAAGCAGGGGCTGGCGCTGAAACGGCCGGCGGTTCCGGGGCGGTGAACGGGGTCTCGTTATCGGCCCGGGGGAAAAGAAAGGGGAGAGCCAGTGCGCCTGAGATGATTCGAACATCCAGCCCTTGGATTAGGAATCCAATGCTCTATCCTTTGAGCTACAGGCGCACCGACCGGGATTTTACCACGGCCTGTCGGGGCTGTCCATGCGCTCCCTTTCACCCCCAGGTGGCGATGAACTCGGTGGATCGGGGCAGGGAAATCGCTGGCGGCGGTCCGGGCAGCCAGCCTCCGGGGAGCCCCGCCTCCCGGGCGGCCAGCTCGAAGTGGGCCATGGCGATGCCCAGATCGATCCGCTGCAAGTCGACGTGGGGGGAGAGTTTCTGGTAGATCGGGTCTCGCGCCAGGAAGAAGTGGAACTGCTCCCGAAGCCGGATCACCCTCCAGGGCTGCTTGTTGGAGGCACTGGGAGCCAATCGCAGGCACTCCAGCACTGGTCCGAAGGGGTCGCCATCGGCAAGGGGCAGCGGAACCCCAAACGCACCCGCAAAGAACAGTTCGGCGCCGGGCTTGCGCCGGTCGCCCCGGGCGCTCCAGCGCACCAGTCGGTCGCGCAGGGAGCGCTTGCCCGCAGGTTTGCCGAAGGCGATCACCGCCGGCAGGCTTTCCCCTTCGCCCAGGCCGATCTGGGCTCCGAACCGCTTGCGGTCGAACACGCCGCCGATCCAGCAAGTGCCGATCTGCCAATCGGTCAGGGTAAGCACGGCCGTTTCCAGGAAAAAGCCCAGGTCCTCATCGCGGTGGGGGGAAAGGGTGGGCATGGGGGCGGTCAGGAAATGGCGAGTCCCCGAGATCAGCCCGTAGGTGCCCTGGCTGAAGAGGTTGCCGGCGCGAACCTGTTCCTGGTCGATCACCGCTGCCCGCATCGGGGTGCCAAAAGGAGGGGCCACGTTTTTTTGGGTGTCCAGCAGGCGCCCGATCAACCGGGATTCCAGGCCACCGGGTTGAAACGTGCGGCAGGAAACCCGCTCTTTGGCGAGTTGGGTCACCGGGCGGGAAAAAGGGGGGGTGGGCATTTGGCGGCTCCTTGCCCTTGGGATGATACGGCAGGGGGGGGGCAGGGTCAAGGCTGTTGCCGGAGGAGCCGCGTGCTCCCGCTTGA
>CAZTNO010000257.1:0-4126 GCA_964614865.1 uncultured Clostridia bacterium | reverse complement strand
GCAGCGATTCCGAGGGCGATCCCCGCGCTGTGCTCGGGGTTCCCCCCCTGGCCAAAGAGGATCGGCAAGAGGAGCAGCATGGCCACGGTGAGGAGATCCTCCACCACGGTCCAACCGATCGCGATGTGGCCGATCTGGGCATGCAAATCGTGACGCTCGGCGAGCACCAGGGCCATCACCACGGTACTCGCGACCGAAATCGCCAGCCCCAGGATCACGCCCGACAGCCAGCTCCACCCGAACAGGCGAACTAGCAAGGCCAGCATCGCCGTGGACAACGTGCTTTGAATGAGGGCGCCGGGGATGGCCACCCGCCACACCGCCAGCAACTCGCGCAGATGAAAGCGCAACCCGATACCGAAGAGGAGCAGGATCACCCCGATCTCAGCGAACTGTTCGGCGATGGCGCGGTTGGCCACGTAGCCGGGGGTGAACGGGCCGACCAGAACGCCGGCAAGCAGGTAGCCGATGATCGGGGAAAGCTTGAGCCAGTGGGCGATAAATCCCAATACCAGGGCTCCCGCCAGGCCGCCGGCAAAGGTCATCAAGATGCCAAGGTCATGCATTGGGGTCAGGTCTCCAGATTCCAGAAATCATCATTTCGAATCATCCCTATATGGGGGTTTTTAGGGACGCCCCCATCACTCCACCCGGATCCGAACCCGTTGCCGGGCAAGGGAAGCGCCACTTTGAAGTCTCATGAACTCCAAAACGAACTCGCCGCGAAACCCCGGGCCGGGCAGCCAAGTGTATACCCCCGTCTGAGAGTCGAGGCTTGATCCCACCGGCAACCGGCGCAGGTCGGACCCCACCCGCTCGCAGCCAAAGAACCGGGGTGGCCCCACCAGTGTTCGCGAAATCGGGTCGTACCGAAGCAGACCCGTTTCGCCCGCCTGGAAATCGGGATCGAGCCAGATCGCCAGGGGTTGGTTGCCTTGAGTCGCAATCACGACCTGGCCATCACGACCCGGATGAATCGTCCCTTTTGTGCCTAAAAAACCGCGGTATACACGCAAGGGGATCGGGGTGTCGACGATCTCGGTGATGGCCGGATCGCCTTGTAGGGGCGTACGGCCGTACGCCCCCACGTAACCCGCCCTTCCCCCCCCACCCCCATGTTCCACCATAAAATACCTGCTACCGATCCCGTCGAGCCTGCCCAGGCTGTCCTCGACACTCCAGGCGATCGAGTGCGCTCCTTCGGTGAGGGTGGGGGGGTTCAGGTAGAAGAAGCCCACCGCCCCGTCGCTGTTGGCGTAGCCGGGGAACAGGGTGGCTATGTCGGAGCGGTACTGGTCGTAGGTGGGGTGGCCTACCGGCACGCCGTCCACCCAGACGGTGATGGTCGAGCCGTTTTTCGGCACCTCCCCCGGTTGCGGGGTCAGCGCCCAGCCGAAGTTCACGTACGAACTCCCCGAGGTCATCCCCCCCTGCTCGGGGGTGTCGATGGTGCCGAAAGGCAACGTGGCGTGGAGGTTGTCGCAGGTGATGGTCTTGCTACCCAGGGTCACGCTATGCCCCTCGCGGTCGGTGGCAACGATATGGATGATGAAGGTGCCGTTGCCTCCGTTAGGCAAGAAGTTGGTGAGCATCATGTAGCCCCAGCCCGAGCGGTAGCTCCACGGAGGGCTTGCGTAAAGGGCCTCGACGTCGGGCCTCGCCCCCTCGACCAGATTCGCGTCGCCGATGAATACGAGATCCTTGCCTTCCCCCGCCAGCGGGCTACGGTAGATCTTCACCGAGGCAACCTCGACGTCGTCGAGCACCCAGCCGGTGACGGCAATGTTGCCGGTGACGCCGGTGGCTCCCGTCGCTGGAGTCTCAAAGGTGCCGAAAGGATTGGCCCCGGCGTTCTTGACCACCAGGGTGACAGCCACTGTCTGCGGGCTGTTGCTGGCAGAAGGGTCGGTCACAGTGATCGTGCCATTATAGGTGCCGTTGCCCAGGCCGGTGGCGTTCACCGACACCTGGAGGATCCTGTTGCCGACTCCGCTGGTCGCGGAAAGGACGACCCAACTCGGGTTCCCCGCTGCGGTCCAGTTCAGGGTTCCACCACTGCCATTGCCGATGCGCAGGGTTTGCGCCGAGGTGACGGCGGGGCCCACCTTGGCGAAGTTGAGCCGGGAGTGGGAAAGGGCGAGTTGCGAGGTATTCGACCGCAGGGCAAAGACTTGGTCGCTCTCGTCCACGGCGGAAACGCCGACGTCGAGGGCCGAGATTCGGAGCGAGTAGTCCCCGGCCGGAGTCAGTGTGCCGGGAACCACCCAGGAGAGCACACCTGGGGTGGCCGCCACGTCAGAGGCGATCAGCTGGGGATTTGTACCGCCGCGCAGCAGTTCGATCTTGACCCGCTCGAGACCGATGGCGGTCCAGGTGATGTCGTGGTTTGAACCGAGATCCCAGGTCTGCCCCCCATTGGGGGAGGTCACCGCCAGCAGTGAATCATCGGCGATCTCGATCCAGATCGGCGAGGACCATGCCCTTTCCTCAGTATCGACCCAGTTGGAGGTTTCGGTATCGTACCGCTGGGTGGTCTCCTGGTAGGCCGTGATCCGCACGTACTGGGGCCGCAGGACTGTGATTTCGATATCCAGGCTGGCCCCATCGTAAGAGGTGCGGGCCGGAATCAAGGTGCCATCCATGGTGGTCACCACCAGCCGGTCGATGGCAACGGTGTTGCCCGGCCCGGGCCCAGCCGCTGCGGACAGGTGCACTTTGGCACCGCGAGCCACCGTGAGGGTTTGTCCCATGATCACCGCCCCTCCCGGGTTACCCACCGGCCAGGCTGAAAAGTCCAGGTTGACCTTTGGCCCCGAGGTGGAGTAACAACGCCGGGCCACGATGGCATCGAAGATCTCGGCTCGGGTGCGCCCGGTAGCCAACACCACCGCCAAGCCCCCCGAGTACTCTCCCTCGGCGGCCACGATCACGTCGGGGCCATCGGTGGTGCAGTTGCCTGGACGTGAGGTGTGGTCGTCGGTGCCGCCGATCAGGCCCAGCTTGTAGGCTGGGTTGCCGGTGGAAAGCCAGTTCATCAGGGCCAACTCCACCGAACGGTCGGTGCGGAAACCGGGCACCGGGTCGGGACACAGCTCGACCGAGATGCCGTAGTCCGAGGAGCCATGCACCGAGAAGACCTCCACCACCGGCATCAGCGCGGGATTGCCGGGCACATAACTCCAGTCGGTGCTCATGTCATACTCTTCCCACCCCTGAAACTCACCGGCGGCGGGCGCTTCGCCCCGGGCCGGGTGGTGGGGAATGGTCACTGCCTCATAGCCCACGAGGCTTGCCCACAGGTCGAGCGGGGTATTGGTGACGTTCGCCGCCAGTGGGGTGGCCGGCACCGAGCTACCCCGAAAGATCACGCACTTGTGACCGGCCCCCGGCAGGGGCACCAGGTCCTCGCCTTCGTCCTTGACCGCCCCCGTCTTGGTGAACTCGTAGCCCAGGAATACGACCATGTCGGCAGCATTACCGGCGTTGCCCTGGGCCTGTGTGTTCGCCCACTCGTCACCGTACTGGCCATAGATCAGGTTCTGGTAGTTGAGTTGCTCGGCATGGTCGGTCAGGGCCATGAAGTCGAGGCCTCGGGCTCTGGCGGAAGCGATCGATCCCGAGGGTTCCACCGGGGTCTGGTGTAGCAGGAATTTCTGGATCTGCCAGGCGTCGTTGGAGTAGGCCGAGTGGCTGTGCAAGTCACCGAAGTAGACATTGTACCCCAGCCCGTACTGACGGGGCCCCTCCCTGCCAGAGGGAATCTTTTCAGCACCGATGACACCCTGCACGATCAACGCCGCCAGGGCCATGACTCTCAGTATCGTTCGCATGAGGCCTCCCGATAGAGACTCCTGCCGGGCGCTAACCTGGGGTCAGGTCTCCAGATTCCAGAAATCATCATTTCGGATCATCCCAATAAAGCCATTTTGGTTATTCCTTTTTCAATCCTCACCATCATTTTATGTATCTGCTTGTTCTTCTTCAATTCATCGGCAAAATAGTGATCCAATTCTGATACCGCTCGGTATTTCATCCCCATCATTTCTCCGATCTCTCGTAAACTTAGAGCCGTGTGTTTCCGCAGCAGATGTATGAACATTTTTCGATAGACGTTGCCCTTTTTTTC
>CAZTNO010000256.1:0-4189 GCA_964614865.1 uncultured Clostridia bacterium | reverse complement strand
TCGGGCAGTACGGCGACGGTGATGGTGGAGGTGTGGATGCGACCGCTGGCTTCGGTGGCCGGCACCCGTTGCACCCGGTGCACGCCGCTCTCGAACTGCAGGTGGCGATAGGCGCCCGCTCCCCGCACGTAGAGGATGATCTCCTTGATCCCGCCGATCCCCGAGTAGGCGGCCGAAATCACCTCGCTTTTCCAGCCCCGGCGTTCGGCCATCCGGCTGTACATGCGCAGCAGGTCGGAAGCGAACAGCGAGGCCTCGTCACCCCCGGCCCCGGCACGGATTTCGAGGAAGACGTTGCGGTTCTCCCCTTCGGGATCGCCAGCCAGGAGGAGAAAGGTTTCGCTGGTGAGCTGTTCGAGTTCCCGGTTCAGGCGGGAGGTCTCTTCGCGGGCCAGTTCGCGCATATCGGGGTCGGCTTCGATCGCCGACAATCCCTCGGTTTCACCGATCTCGCGGACCAGCCGGGAATAGGCCTCCTCTTTTTGCAACAGGGGGCGAAGCGAGTGAAGTTCCTTGGACAAAAGGCGGTACTGACGGGGATTGCCGGTCACTTCCGGCGAGGAGAGGAGCTCGGTCAGTTCGAGGTGACGTTGCTGGATTCGTTCAAGGAACAGGGCGAGCCGGTCACTGCTCCTTGTATCCATACTTCTTCTTGAACTTCTCGATCCGGCCCTCGGTGTCGATGTACTTCTGCTTGCCGGTGAAGAAGGGATGGCAGGAAGAGCAGATTTCCACCTCGATCTTTTCCACCGTGGAACGAGTCTGGAACGTGTTGCCGCAGGCGCAGCTCACGGTACAATCCTTGTATTTGGGATGGATGTCTTTTTTCATGTTCGGTCCTCCAAGACGCCCCCGATTGTATCACGTTGCGGGCGCCGGTGTCAACGCTAACGGCCGCCCCGCCCGGAGGGCCCCCCAGGGCCCCCCGGGGAACGTTTGCGTCTAGTGGGTCACCAGGCGCGGCAGTTTCTTGGCCTGGTCGATCCAGGTCTGCACCTGGGCCTGGGTCGGCAACTTGCGCACGAGTTTCTTCTTCTCGTTGGTTTCGATCAGCTTTTGCATCAGGTTGTCGGCCTTGCGCTGGGCCAGTTCGGGTACCGAATCCACCCCCGCCACCTCGAGCAGGTCGGCGTACTGTTCGCCGACTCCCTTGATGCGGAACAGGTCCACCCGATTCACCCATTTCAGGATCAGGGTTTCGCTGATACCGGTCTTGGCCGCCAGTTCCTTGCGCCCTTTGGCGCTCGCCCCCTGCTCGCGCAGCATCCGGGTGGAGGCGACTCCCGCCTCGTTCAACTTCTTGCCGTAGGCAGCGCCGACCCCTTCGATGAACTTCAGATTGGCCATATCGAACCTCCTTGGTTGAGCGGCTTTGAAGCCACTCCCGGCCATTTTGGCGAACTGCCAGGGGAAAGTCAACTTGACCCTTGACACCCTCCCCCTTTTTTTATACCATGAACCTTCTGTCTGCCGATAAAGCGGGCCGAGAACAGGCGTGCTGCCATTGCACGGGAGGTTCCGTGCTCCAGGCGGTCGCCGTGGGAAAAAAACTCTCGTGATAGCGGTTCAAGAGGTGATCGACACGCTGGGGCTCGAATGCCTGGCAAAGGGTGCGCAGCAGCAGATCACAGGCGGCTACACCTCCGACCTGCTCTCCGATGTCATTGGCGGTGCCGAGGAAGGGGTCCTGTGGATCACCTTGCAACGGCACCTGAATATCGTGGCCGTGGCCCAACTCAAGAAGGTGGCCGGCATCATCCTGACCCAGGGGGCCGAACCCGACCCCCAGGTGGTGGCCAAGGCCCGCGAAGAGGGGATCTACCTGTTCCGCACCCCCCTCGGCGCCTTCGAGATTTCGGGAAAACTCTATCAATTGCTGTGCCGGTAATGGCCGCCCATTCCACCCTCCCAACCCCCGCTCCGGCGGTGGGCCGGGATTGCCGGCAATCCACGACAACCGTCATTCAGGAGGATTCCATGGTAACCCAGACTGTCTCCACTCCCGACAATGCGAACTATCGGGCACTGAAGGGATTCATCGAGGAGAACCGCAATACTCCCGGGCCGCTGATCCAGGTGCTCCACCGGGCCCAGAAGATATTCGGATATCTGCCGCCCGAAGTGCAGGCCTTCGTGGCCCGCGAATTGAACGAATCCCTCTCCAGGGTGTACGGGGTGGTCACCTTCTACAACTTCTTCCGCACCGAACCGGTGGGGGACCACATCATCAACATCTGCCTCGGCACCGCCTGCCACGTCAAGGGGGCGGCCGAGATCACCAAGGCGCTGGAAAAGGAACTCGGCGTGAAGATGGGCGGGACCACCGGCGACCGTTTCTACACGCTCTCCTCGGCGCGCTGCTTCGGAGCCTGCGGATTGGCCCCCAGCATGATGATCGACGACGAGGTGTTCGGCAGGCTGAACCCGCAGAAAGCTGTGGCTGCCGTCAAGGAAGTGCGGCAAAAACTGGGAACAAACTGACCGGCTCCCATGCGGGCGCCAATCGATTCTTATAGAGGAGGAACTCGATGAAACTCGAAGACCTGCGCAAGATCCGGGAAAAAAGTGAGAAAGAGATGATTCTGCGTGACGGCAAGGCGCGCGTGCGCGTGGTGGTGGGGATGGGGACCAGCGGGATCGCCGCCGGGGCCCGCGAGACCTTGAAGAGCTTCCTGCAGGAGATCGAAACCCGGGGCCTCAAGGACGTCATCGTCACCCAGGCCGGGGAACGGGGCCTCAGCTCCCACGAGCCGGTGGTCTCGGTGCAGGAGGAGGGGAAACCGGGCATCGTCTACGGCAACGTCACCCCCGAACTGGCCCGGCGCATCGTCGCCGATCACGTGGTCAACGGCAACCCGGTATCCGACTTCATCGTCGAGGTCAAAGAGTAGGAAGGCACAGACATGAACAAACGGCTCGATGTCCTGATATGCGGAGGCGGGGCCTGCATCTCCTCGCACAGCCATGAGCTGAAGAACAAGCTCGTGGACGTGATTGCGGAGAAGGGGCTGACCGACGAGATCAACATCGTGGAGACCGGCTGCATGGGGCCCTGTGAACTGGGTCCGGTGATGGTCGTCTACCCCGATGGCTCGTTTTACATCCAGCTCAAGGAAACCGACGTGGAGCGCATCGTCGAGGAGCACTTCCTCAAGGGACGCCCCGTACAGGACCTTCTCTGGCTGGCCCCCGAGGCGCGCAAGATCGTGGAGGAGAAGAAGCAAGTTCCCTTCTTCGAAAAGCAACTCAAGATCGTCCTTTCCAACTGCGGCAGGATCGATCCCGAGAACGTCGAGGAGTACATCGCCCAGCAGGGTTATGAAGCCCTGGGCAAGGTGCTCACCACCCTGAAGCCTGCGGAGGCGATCGAGGTGATGACCAAATCGGGGTTGCGCGGTCGCGGTGGCGCCGGCTTCTCCACCGGCATCAAGTGGAACCTGGCCTTGCAGAACGACTCCGACCAGAAGTACGTGATCTGCAACGCCGACGAAGGCGACCCCGGCGCTTTCATGGACCGGGCCGTTCTCGAGGGCGACCCCCACTCGGTGATCGAGGGGATGGCCATCGCCGGCTACTGTATCGGTGCCAGCCGCGGCTTCGTCTACGTGCGGGCCGAGTACCCGCTGGCCATCGAAAGGCTCAACACGGCGATCCAGCAGGCCCGCCAGCTGGGGCTGCTGGGCGACCACATCTTCGAAACCGACTTCTGTTTCGATCTCGAGATCCGCATGGGCGCCGGCGCCTTTGTCTGCGGCGAAGAGACCTCGCTGATGGCTTCAATCGAGGGCAAGCGTGGCCAGCCGCGCCCCAAGCCGCCGTTCCCGGCGCAAAAGGGGCTCTGGGGGCACCCCAGCATCATCAACAACGTCGAGACCCTGGCCAACATCCGCCACGTCTACCTGCATGGCTGGGAGTGGTTTGCCGGGATCGGCACCGAAAAGAGCAAGGGGACCAAGGTCTTCGCCTTGTCCGGCAAGGTGATCAATACAGGGTTGGTCGAGGTGCCGATGGGCATCACCCTCGGTGAACTGGTCTACGACATCGGCGGCGGCATCCCCGACGGCAAGGCCTACAAAGCCGTGCAGACCGGTGGCCCTTCAGGTGGCTGCATCCCCGCCAAGTACCTGAACACGCCGATCGACTACGAGTCGCTCAAGCAACTCGGCTCGATCATGGGGTCGGGAGGGCT
>CAZTNO010000255.1:0-4227 GCA_964614865.1 uncultured Clostridia bacterium | reverse complement strand
GCCAGGACGAGAAGTCGCAGCACAAGAACAAGGACAAGGCCATGAAGGTCCTCAAGGCGCGCCTGTTCGAACACGAAACGCAAAAGCAGCACGACCAGATCGCCTCGGACCGCCGTTCCCAGGTGGGCACCGGCGAACGCTCCGAGAAGATCCGCACCTACAACTTCCCGCAGAGCCGGGTGACCGACCACCGCATCGGCGGCCGCAACTTCAACATCGAATTCGTGTTGGACGGAGACCTCGAGGAACTGGTCACGGCCCTGCTGGACCTGAATCAACAGCAGAAAGTCGAAGAGGTATTGGCCCGGGTGTTGGAAGGGTGACCGTCGGCGACTGGCTCGGCCGGGCCCGCGCTGCCCGCACAGGCGGCGAACGGACGCTGGAAACCCTGATCGTGCTGGAGTGGACCCTGGGGTTTTCGCGGGCCCGTTTGCTGGCCAATCCGTCGCTCCCCATCCCCCCCCATCGAGCGTCCACCCTCCGGGCCCGCATGGCCCGCCTGGAGCGGGGCGAGCCCCTGGCCTACATCACCCGCCAGCGGGAGTTTTTTTCGCTTTCCCTCTGCGTCTCCCCCGCGGTTCTGATTCCGCGCCCCGAAACCGAGCTGATCGTGGAGCGATCGCTCGCTCTGGCCCGCCCCCCGCGACGAGCGCTCGACATCGGCACCGGCAGCGGCGCCATCGCCTGCGCCCTGGCCCGCCACACCCCGGCCACGGTGACCGCCACCGACCTCAGTTCGCCGGCCCTGCGTGTCTGTCGCCGCAACGTCCGCGCCCTGAAGCTCGACGGTCGGGTTCAAGCCGTCCGGGCCGACCTGTTCCCCGCGCGCCCCAAGCGCTTCGACCTGATCGTGGCCAACCCCCCCTACCTGGCCGAAGGGGAGTGGCAAGCGCTGGACGAGCGGGTGCGCCGCTGGGAGCCCCGCGCCGCCCTGGTGGCGGGTGCCACCGGCTTCGAAACGATCGAGCGGATCCTGGCCCGGGCCCCCCACCACCTGGAAGGGGGCGGCACGATCCTGATCGAATTCGGGTACGGCCAAAGCGAGCGGATGGTGGAATTGGCCCGGCGGGCGGGATTCGATTCGGTCAGCGTGCACGCCGATCTGGCGGGTATTCCCCGGGTCCTCGAGGCGAGCCGGAACTAAGAAAGGGGGCGGGTCAGCTTTTGGCCCGTTTGCGCGCGCTCCAGCCCGGGATGTTCAGCTGGCGGGCGCGGGCAATGGCCAGGGCGCCCCCAGGCACGTCTTCGGTCAGGGTGGAGCCGGCGCCGACATAGGCTCCCTGGTGCACCGTCAGCGGGGCGACTAGTTCGGTGCCCGAGCCGATGAACACCCCTTCCTCGATCACGGTGGGATGCTTGCTCGTGCCATCGTAGTTGCAGGTGATGGTGCCCGCGCCGACATTGACCCGACTGCCGATGGTGGCATCGCCGAGATAGGAGAGGTGCATCGCCTTGGACCCCTCGCCGAACACGGTTTTCTTCATCTCCACGAAGTTGCCGACTTTGGCCTCCGGGAGAACCACCGTGTGTTCCCGCAGGTGACAGTAGGGGCCCAGGGTGGTGCGGTCGGCGATCTCGGAGTCGCGGATCACGCAACCGGGCAACAGCGTGCAACCTTCCCCGATCTGCGTATTCTCGATCACGCAGTGAGGGGCGATGCGGGTCCCGGCGCCGATCCGGCTGGAGCCCGAAATCACCACCCCGGCATGGATCTCGACCCCGGAAGCGATTTCGACATCGCCGCCCAGCCACGAACTCTGCGGATCGAGCAGCACCACCCCGGCAGCGCCCAGCGTTGCCGCCTGCCACGATTTGATCCAGGAGATCGCCGTGATCGGGTCGGTTTGGCAATCACACCAGGGGATCGGTTCCTCGATCGGCCAACAACCAGCGGACGGGAGCAAAGACTCAACCGACTCGCCCTCCCCCGCGCAGACCAGCCGGAACGGTTTTCCGGGAGGGATCAGGGGAAGAGAGGTCGTCTGGAAATGATCGCGCAGCCAGTGGAGAATGGGGGCCACCACCCAAGGCCGGGGGTCGATCAGGACACCCTCCCGGGCCTCGACCCGCCAACCGGGAAATGCCGAGCACCCCTGACGCAGGGGGAGAAAGAAGAGATCCTGCCAAAACGAAACGGGCTTTCCCAGTAGCGTCGGGGCCGGCTGCCCCCCCGTTTCCCCGACCGGACTCATCCCAGCAGTTCGAGAAACCGCGGATCCTCGGCCAACTCCGCGAAGTCGGGTTCGTTGATGGCCAGGACGCCAAAGGATTTGTCGAGACGGACGCTCTCGGCCAACGCTTGCAGGGCCTGGTCATCGTTGCCCAGCTTGTGCTGCAAAATGGCGGTCAAAAAGTGGTAGTTGGCATCGTCCTTGCTTTCTTTGGCGATCCGGGCGAACAGGGTGGCGGCCTGGTCGAGCTTGCCGGCGTTCAGCTGGAAGGTCGCCTCCCAGAGAATGTCCTCCCGGGTCTTGAGCTCGATTTTCACCGGATTGAGGTGGGAATCGACGATCGAGAGGTAGACCTTGGCCCGGGCATGCATTTCCTGGACGCTGTAGGAATCGGAAAGGCGGTAGGTCTCCCCGATGGCATCGAACAGGTCGTGGGCCTTGGCGTAGTCGCGTTTATGGAAAACGGCCATGGCCTTGGCGAATTCGTCGGTTATCTGCTGAATTTCCTTGTCTTCTTTGAGTTTCATGGGACGGATGGCCTCCTGCTCAATACTTGTCATTGTACACGGTTTTGCCGAGGATTTCAATTTTTCCGGGGGGAGGGGCGAAATTGACATCGGGAGCAAAATCGGGTACTGTCAATCGTCTCATTTTCACCCAGACGGGAGGATTATCAATGAAAAAGAAACTATTGGCCTGGATGGTTTGCGGAGCCCTGCTGTTCGGTTCGACGACGGTGTTGCCGGCCAACGGGCTCAATCTCAACGGCGTGGGCGCCAGGGCCATCGCCATGGGCGGGGCGTTCCTCGGGCTCGCCGACGATTTCACCGCGATCTACTGGAACCCTGCGGGCATGGTGCAGATCAAACGCCCGGTGATCGGTTTGTTTGAAACCAACCTGATCCCCAAAGGCACCTACCGGTTTCCCGCCCTCGGCATCGACACCGCTACCAAGGCCAGCGTCTACCCCTCCGGAGCGCTCGGCTACATCAAGCCCATCTCCGACAAGCTCACCCTGGGCATCCTGGCCTACGTCCCCTCCGGCTCGGGTGCCGAATGGGACGGCGCCGCCCTGGCCAAACTGTCGGGAGGCAAGGAATTCGTCTGGAAGAGCTTCATCGCCATCCTCTCGGTATCGCCCGCGATGGCCTACCAGATCTCCAAGCACTTGTCGGTGGGGGCTTCGCTGAACATCAACTACGGCATGCTCAAGTTGCAGCGCCCGGTGGGGCTCGGCCAGTACAAGGAAGATGCCCACGCCGTGACGGTGAACGCCAACCTCGGCTTTTTGCTCAAACCGGTGGAAGAGGTGGCGATCGGTTTTTCGGTGCGCACCCCCACCAAGGTCAATTTCGCCGGCACCGCCGAGATGCCGGGTGCGGCGTTGGTCGGCCTGCCGGGGGAATCCGACCTCGACCGCCAGGGCAACCAACCTCTTTGGCTCGGTGGCGGCGTCGCCCTCAAGCTGATCCCCAACCTGACCGTGACCGCCGATGTCCAGTTCACCAACTGGGTCGAGCTGGACACCATCCCGGTCGAGTACACCGACCCCGGCTGGAACCAGACCGCGTTGCAGGCCCGTTTCGGTTATGGCGATCTCGATCTGAAGTGGCAGAACACCACCCAGGTGCGTCTCGGCCTGGAGTATACGGTATCGCCGTCGCTGAAACTACGGGCCGGCTACTACACCGACCCCGCCCCTTCTCCGGAATCGACCCTGACCGTGCTGCTGCCCAACATCTCCTACCAGGGATTCACCGTGGGCTTCGGCTACCAGAACGAACGCATCACCCTCGATGCCGGGATCGAATACATGAAGGGCAAGGAACGGGAAGTCGTGTACCGGATGGGGTTGATGCCCGGATTCCACAATATGAATCTGGTCGTTCCCAACATCTCGTTCGCCTACAAGTTCTGACGACCGGTTCGACCCGCCCCCCCCCTGTAAAATCGGCGGGCGGGGCGGGTCGCCCTTGAACTGCAGGGCGAAAGGGTGTAGAATATCTCCCTTTCAGCTAACCTGAGTTGAAATCGAGGAGAACCATCATGGCCGACG
>CAZTNO010000254.1:0-4247 GCA_964614865.1 uncultured Clostridia bacterium | reverse complement strand
GAATCGTTGATTCCGAAGCACGGCGGCTATCGGAAACTCAAGAGTTTCCAGGTGGCCCAACTGGTCTACGACGTGACGGTCCGTTTTTGCGATCGCTATATCGAGAAGCGCAGCCGTACTCACGATCAAATGGTGCAAGCGGCACGCTCCGGCGTACAGAATATCGCCGAAGGCAGTCAGGCTTCGGGCACTTCGAAAAAAACCGAACTCAAACTCACCAACGTGGCCCGGGCCAGCCTCGAAGAACTGCGTCTCGACTACGAGGATTTCCTTCGTCAGCGCGGATTGCCCCTCTGGGCGCGCAACGATCCTCGTCGTCAGATCCTGATCGATCGCAAGTGCGCCACCGTCGACGAGGTGGCGAAGTGGGTGCGGGAGGAGCGTGCTCTCGGACAGAGTGGACCATGTGGACTGAGTGGACCGGAAGGGGCTTCCTCGATCCAAGGCAAGTCAGAGCAGTCTGCCTACCCGGAAATCGTTGCCAACGGGGTTCTGGTCCTGTTGGTGGTCGCATGCAGCCTGCTCGACCGGCAGATTGCCGCCCAGGCGGAGGCCTTCGAGCGGGAGGGCGGCTTCACCGAACGCCTCCATCGGGTGCGCTTCGAGCAGAGGTCGTACCGGGATCGTGCCCGGTCCATGCCGTCCACCAGGTCCACTCCGTCCACCAAGGGCCATGGAGAAGGAAAATGACCAAGAACGGGAAATGGATCGTTGCTTGGCGCGCCTCGCTGGGGTTGCTGCTCGGAGGCGGCTGTTTGATTCATGCCCTGGCCGCGGCGGTGGAGAAGCCGGCCGAGCCGGTCTTGTCGGACCTGGCAGAGCCGCTCACCCTGGAGATCACCCACGGCACCTGCCTGGTGTGGAGCAAGCCGGTCTACTGCTCGCGCCCGGGCGAGGGCTACCGGCTGGTGGTGGAGAACGGTCGCCCCGACGGGACGGGGCGGGTGAGTCACTGGCAAGTCACCCTCGACGGCGGGGACCTTTTTGGCGGCACGGCCACCCCTTCCGCTCCGACCCGCAAAGAGCGGCCGCTCCGCCTCGACCCCCGCCAGGAGGTGCGTCTGGTGCTGAAAGGCGAGCCGGGCTCTTTCGTTTGCTGCCGGATCGAGGGGGAGGCGGTGGCTCCGGTCCTGAAGACCACGATCCTGAAAGACGGCACCAAGATGGTCGTCGGGACGGCGGCGGCGGGGCGGTTCTCGGCCCATTCGGCCTCCCCGGTCGCCTTCGACCCCGAGCGCCCCGATCCGGCCGTCCCCGCCCCGCAAGTCGAGCTCTCCGCCGACCGGACCGCGATCTCCATCGGCGAGGCGGTCACCCTGCGCTGGGGAGCGATCGGGGCCGCCCAGACTACCCTGTATCTTCCCGGCAACGTGCAGGTGCCGGCCGCCGGCAGCGCCATCTTTTTCCCCGAGGACGATGCGACCGTGAGGGTGTCGGCCCTCGGCCGCGGCGGCAGGGCGGAGCGGGAGGTCCGCCTCCAGGTGACCGTCCCCGAGCCCGAGCTCGAAGTGAAGATCGAACCCGGGATCGTCGACCTGGGCCAGCAGGCGACCCTCTCCTGGAAGAGCCAAAACGCCCGCATGGTGCGGATGGAAGGTTCGTTGACCCCATCGCTGCCCCTGCGCGGCGAGATGTCGGTCGGAATGCGCAGTTTTCCCGGCGGCAGAGGGAAAACGGAACGCTCCCATCGGCAACCGTTCACCCTCGAGGCGATCTCGGGCAAGCGCAAAGTCTCCCGCTCGGTGGTGCTGGAGGTGGTCGACCCCGAGGTGCGGAAACGGGAAGAAAAAGAGCGGGCGCAACGCGAAGCACGCCAGAAAACCATCGACTCCAAAGACGACCGGGCCATTCGAACCCGCTGGCAGGAATTCCGCCAGGCAATGACCCGTGGCAACGGCCCGGCCGCGGCCGCTTGTTTCCATGCCGAGCTTCGGGAACGATACCGGGCGATGTTCAGCCAGAGCAAAGCCAAACTGGCCGAAATCGGACGCGACCTGCCGGAGTTGCGTTTCGTCGAGGCCGACGGCCCCATGGCCAGGTACGTGATTGTTCGCCCGGAAACCGGAGAAAATGGCAAGCAGGAAGACTTCGCGTACGAAGTGGTTTTCGTGCAAGAGGGGGGACGCTGGTGGATCTACCAGCTATGAGCGCTGGTCCTTTGCGAGGGGAAAAAGGGGGGCGGGCAGATTCTGGATGATTCCAGCCCGCAAACTTCCTGCCAGAGCGGCACTGCGCTTGGGAAAAGGGCCTCTACCCATTCGCTTTGTTTTCCTGCGGCCGGGGAAAACCACTCCGCGGTGCATTCCCGCCTGGCCCTTGACAGGAAAAGGTTTTTGGGTTATTTTGACCTCTCACCGAGGTGGACCATGAAAGAATTCAAGGGCGATTTGGTATCCAAAGGGTACCGGTACGGACTGCTCGTTTCCCGCTTCAACAGTTTCATCACCGACCGCCTGCTCGAAGGGGCGCTCGACGCCCTGCTCCGTAGCGGCGTCACCGAGGAAGAGATCGAGATCGTGCGCGTTCCCGGCGCCTTCGAGATCCCGCTGGTGGCCAAGCGCATGCTGGCGTCCAAACGATACCACGCCATCGTCTGCATGGCTGCGGTGATCCGCGGCGAGACGCCCCACTTCGACTTCGTGGCCACCGAAGTGACCAAAGGCATCGCCCAGCTCAACCTGGAGTTCGCCACCCCGGTCACCTACGGGGTGATCACCGCCGACAACACCGATCAGGCGGTCGAACGCGCCGGCAACAAGATGGGCAACAAGGGCTTTGCTGCCGCCCAGTCGGCCATCGAGCTGCTCAACCTCTTCGGCACTTCCGGCTTCTGATGTTCCGGGTGAAGTTCTGCCGGGAGGTCGCCCTCAAGATCGTCTTCCCGCTCGACCTGCTGAATGTCCCGGTCACCCAGGCCCGGCGGGAGGCCGAGGAGGCCCTCGGCGAGGTCTGCGGCCTGACCGAGGACGAGCGGCTGTTCGTCCTCGACCTGGTCACCCGGGTCACCGCAAACCAGGCCGAGATCGACCGCCAGATCGCCGCCCACCTGGTGGGCTGGAAGCTCTCCCGGCTGATCGCCATCGACCGCTGCCTGCTGCGGCTGGGCATCGCCGAGGGGCAGATCGACCCGGCCAAGAAGCCGATCATCATCGACGACGTCCTGCGCATCGCCAAAAAGTACAGCGAGGCCGATTCCTACAAGATCATCAACGCCGTGCTGGACAAGGTAATCCCTTGAAACTGCTGCTGCTGGCCTTCGCCCTGCTTGCCCCCCTGCGCCAGGAGATCCGACTGGATTTGTTCATCCCCGAGGTGCCGGCAACCCTGTTCGCCGACTACCGCAACACCAACTTCGAGCAACGGGTCGAGCACACCCCCGAGGGCGCCCGCATCCGGGTGCAGGGCCACTACTACTTCCCGCTGACCTTGCGCGCCCCGCTGACCCCCGACCGCGATTACCTGAACCGCCAGCCCGCAGCGGTGCGTTCGGTGGCCAAACGGCTGTTGACCGCCAACGTCACCCTCGACGGCTACATCCGCTCGCTGCGTACCTACCTGAGGCAGCACATCGTCTACAGCGAGGAACCGTTGCCCCAGGATCCAGCCTCGGTGCTAGGCAACCGGCGGGCTCACTGCGTCGGTTTCTCTTCGCTGGTCGAGGCCCTGCTCCGTTCGGCCGGGGTGAACTGTCGTGCGGTGCGCGGCTTCTACCTCGCAGAGGGAAAGGACGGCAGGCTCGAGCCCATTTCCCATCGCTGGCTGGAGGTCGAGGCCCGGCCCGACCTGCGCTTTTTCTTCGATCCGCAGTACCAGAATTTCTCGTCCCGCTACCTGCTCCTCGCCGGGGAGACCCCGTTCGAGCAGATCGAACGCTTCTCCCCCCGCCTGCTCGACAAAAACGTGCAATGGATCGACCAATAGAGGTGTGCCCATGGATGATCTGATCGCCGCCCGCAAAGACAAGTTGGCCAAACTGGTGGAGTTGGGGGTTGTGCCCTATCCCTACGCGTTCCCTCGCAACGAGAGCTTCTCGGGGCTGATCGCCCGTTTCGGCGAAACCCCTGCCGAGGAGTTGGAAAAGACCCCCGAGACCTTCCAGGTGGCGGGGAGAATCGTGGCCGTGCGCGAGATGGGCAAGAGCGCCTTCCTCCACCTGTTCGACGGTACCGTGCGGCTGCAGATCTACGTCCGCAAGGACAAGGTCGGCGACCACGGTTTCCAGGTCTACAAACTGCTCGACATCGGCG
>CAZTNO010000253.1:0-4253 GCA_964614865.1 uncultured Clostridia bacterium | reverse complement strand
GAAGAAGAAGAGGTGACCCTGGGCACGCAGGGGGGCCAGCGTCAGGGCCGCCAGGAGGACAGCCAGCGGCAGGTTGGTCTTAGACATCGAAGCGAATGGCGGCGCGGAACACGATCCGCTCGCCTTCGCGAAAAACCAGGTCGACCTGCCAGTCCCCCGGCATCACCACGTTCACCGGGAGCAGGTAGTTGCCCGCCTTGTTCAGCTTCATCGGCACATCGCCCGAATCGTGATGCCCCGGCATCGAGGGCATCCCCGAGCTGCCGGTGATCGTCAGCGGGCTGATCTTGGCACCACTCTTGTCGAACAGCTGCACCTTCAGGATCACCATGCCGATCTGCGGCTTCTGGGTGAACTCCCAGGAACCGGTGATCCCCTCGCTCACGGCGAACCGCTCGCTCGCCTTCAACACCTGCGGATCCGCCGGCCAAGCCGTCACCGCCAGCAGCAACAGGGCCGCCAGCCAAGGAGCTATTTTCATGGATTTCATCTTGCCTCCGTAATGTGTTTGGACAAGTCGCTAGGGAAAAAACTTGCGCAGGACGGGCTCACTTCAGCAGGCGTGAGAGTTTTTCCCAATGGATCGATTCGAGGTAAGCCCGGCATCGGGCCGGGTCGCCGCGCACCTCGATCAGCAGGGTCTGGCTAGCGGTGCTGGGCAGGGAAGGGTTCCAGCTTGGAGCCAACAGATGGGAGGATTCGCCCCCCCCGCTTTCCAGGACCCCAGCAAGACCACGGTCTCGCTCTCCTCATCCAGCGATTCTTCGGCGGTGATGGCGCGGAAGTAGGCGTCGTGACCCGCCACCTGAAAGGCCTTCTTGTGCCTGCGATTCAGGGCCGCCTGTTCATTGACCGCCACCCGCACCGAGAGGCGGACGTCGTTGGGCTCGCGCAGCATCTGATTTTCGGTCACGTCGCCCTCAGCCCCATTCATAACGGCATCACTCTCCGTGGCGAGTCGCTCCATCTCTTGCTGGATCCGCTCTATCTCCTGGCCGTCCCCTTTGGCGATGGCCTGTTTGGCCCGCTCCTGCAAGGCATCTAGCTTGGGCTTCAACTTTTCCTGGAGGCGGGCGATCTTTTCCTGTTGATCCGCCTGGATCTCCTCGAGCGCCCGGAGGCGGCGCTGGTTCTCTTGCTCCAGCCGACCGCGGTCCACCAGCACCAGCAAGTACTCCCGAAAAAGGGGACACTTGCCATCGTCGTTCGGCAGCGTGTTCACGTCTTCGGGCTGGGTCCGTGAGACCTCCTCGAAGCCGGCGGGGGCGGCAGGCAGCGAATCGCGCACCGTCTCCAGGAAGTAGCGGATCCAGGCCTTCTCGACAGCGGTAGGCGCGCGCAGCCGCCCCCGGCCCGACAACGCTCCCTCTGCAAGCCCCTGGTCCACCTGTTCCTGGTGAGCGATCCGCTGGCTCATCCGCCGGTCTACGAACTGGAGCTTCGCTGTCTTTTCCCAGAAAAAGGCGGTGACTGCCACCTCGGGCGATTGCCAGCGCAGGTTGTGCTCGTCCTGGGCCTCGGCCGGGCCGAACTGCCGTGTCAGGGCGGCGCTGATCGATGCCGTCTCCACCGCGTCGAGCTCGACGGTGATGTCCCAGATCCGGTTTTCCCAATACTCGGAGAAGACGCGGTACTCGCGCACCGCCGTGCGGGCTTTCGCCGGCGGCCTAGCCCCGAAACGCTTGCCGTAGGTGGTGTCCTCCCCCGGCCCTGTGCCGAGCTTGTGGGTGAGGGTCCAGCCATCCTTCTTTAACCCCTCCTTGACCTGTTCGTAGTCGGCTCCGAGACGCACCGCCCCCCAACCTTTCCCATCGGGAGCGAGCTGGGCAGCCAGGGGGAGGGCAAGCAGCAACAGGGACATGGCAATGGTAATTCGCATGAAAGGTATCTCCTTCGAATTTGGGAAAGGGAAGCCGATGGGCGGGATCGAACCGTCGACCTACTGATTACGAATCAGTTGCTCTACCGACTGAGCTACATCGGCTTGGGAAGGAATTCATTGTACCAGAGGAGGGGGGCAGGGTCAATTCTGCCGGCAAGGATGTAGGGAGGGCCTGGCACCCGCCCTCGCACCGGACCGGGGCCCGGCACGCTGCCCCCCTACCCATTCTTCACTGCCGGCGGCGAATCGGCCTCCGGCAGGCGCCCCGCGCGGCGGAGCGCCTCCTGGAGCAGGAACTCGATCTGGGCGTTCACGCTGCGCAGTTCGCCGGCGGCCCACCGCTCCAGGGCGGTGTAGACCCGCTCGTCGACGCGCAGCAGAAACCGCTTCTTCTCCATCAAGACACTCCGTCAGGTGTACAGCGAACCGGTATTGATCACCGGCTGGGCCTCGGACTCCGACACCAGGGCGACCAGCAGGTTGTTGACCATGGCCGCCTTGCGCTCCTCGTCGAGCTTGACCACGCCGTTCTCCTCGAGGTCGTGCAAGGCCATCTGCACCATGCCGACGGCGCCGTCGACGATCTGCCGGCGGGCGGCGATGATCGCCTCGGCCTGCTGCCGGCGCAGCATCGCCTGGGCGATCTCGGGGGCGTAGGCCAGGTGGGAGATGCGCGCCTCGTGCACCTCGATGCCGGCCAGCATCAGCCGCTCCTGCACCTGGGCGTTCAGGGCCTGGGCGATGTCGTCGGGATCGCCGCGCAGCGACTTCTTGCCCGGCTCGTGCACGTCGTAGGGGAAGTGGCTGGCCAAGGCACGGATGGCGGTCTCGCTCTGGATCGAGACGAAATCGACGTAATTCTCCACGTCGAAGGTCGCCTTGGCCGAGTCGGACACCCGCCACACCACCACCGCGGCGATCTCGATCGGGTTGCCGAGCAGGTCGTTGACCTTGATGGCCGGGCTATTGAAGTTGTTCATGCGCAGCGAAACCTTGCGGCGCACGGCGAACGGGTTGGTCCAGTGGAAGCCCGGGGCCCGCTCCGAGCCGACGTATTTGCCCAGGAAGACGAACACCTTGGCCTCGTTGGGGTGGATCAGAAAGTAGCCGGGCTTGAGCAGCACCCAGCCGATCAGCAGCACGAACACCGGGATCAGCCCCAGCGGGAACTCTCCGTTACTGGGCCCCCTGGCCACCGACACGATCAGCATCACGATCGTCGCCAGCATCAGCAAGTCCACCCCCAACACCGCCCATCCCGAAAGCCGGAACACATTGCGCTCCTGAATTGCGATCATGGCTCCTCCTGATTCCATTATGATATCACTTTGATAACTTGTCAACTCCCTTTGAAAAAAAACCGATTCCAGCGCATCCTTTGCACCTGAGGTCCCACCATGACCATTTCCCCCGGCAACGACCCGACGGCCACGCCCCTCCTGAAAACCGAGATCCGCATCGGCGGCATGACCTGCGTGATGTGCGCGGGGGCGGTGGAAAAAGCCCTGAGCGCCCTGCCCGGGGTGGAGTCGGCGGCAATCGACCTGGCCGGAGGGGCGGCCTTTCTGATCCACACCCCCGAAGGCAGTGGCCCCGCCGAGTGGCAGAAGGCGATTGGCGGGCTGGGCTACCAGTACCTGGGGCGGGCCGGGGATCCGGGGGCGGAAGCCGAGAAGGCCGCCGGCGTCATCGAGCGGAGGCAACGCCTCCGCCTCGCCCTGGGCCTTGCCACCGCCGCCGGGTTGATGCTGGCCATGCCGCTCCACCTCCACCTCCCCCCGCTCTTCCAGCTCCTGCTGGCCACCCCCGCCCTGCTGGTCACCGCCGGGCCGATCTTTTGGGCGGCCGGGTCGAGCCTTGGCCACGGCGCCCTGACCATGGAGGTGATGTACGCCATGGGCATGGGGGTGGCCCTGATTTCCAGCCTGCTGGCCATCGCCGGCATCCTGCCCGCGGATTTCCTGTTCATCGACAGCGTGGTCATGCTGGCCTCCTTCCTGACCCTCGGACGCTGGCTGGAGGGGCGGGCCCGCAAACGCACCTCGGCCTCGATCCGTCGCCTGCTGGGGCTCCAGCCCGCCACCGCGCGGGTGGAGCGCGAGGGCCGCGAACGCGACATCGCCACCGAGGCGGTGATGGTCGGCGACACGGTGCTGGTGCGCGCCGGCGAGCGGATCCCGGTGGACGGCACGGTTACTGCGGGAGAGAGTTGGGTGAACGAGGCGATGATCACCGGCGAGCCCATGCCGGTGGGCAAAGCCCCGGGCGCCCGGGTGACCGGAGGGACGGTCAACGGACCGGGCCTGCTGCGAATCTGCGCCGAACGGGTGGGCAAAGAGACCTTCCTAGCCGGCATCGTGCGCCTGGTCCG
>CAZTNO010000252.1:0-4275 GCA_964614865.1 uncultured Clostridia bacterium | reverse complement strand
ATGGCGCCGGCGCTGAAGCTGATCCGCCACGCCCAGTGGCGCTGGGATTGGGTGGCCGCAGCAAACGGGGTCGGCTTCCACTCCCCGCTGGAGGCGGCGAGAGTGCTCGGTACCGCCATCCAGCGGGCGGGCGAGGCCCGCACCCTCCTTTCCCGTATCCTGTCGGCTCGCGGGGTGAGCCAGCCGGTGCCGTTGCCCGATTTTTCCACCAAGGAGAAGGCGCAGGCGGCGCTGGCCCTCGACATCGACGGTCTCCGGCAAAACAAAACGCGGTTCCTGACCGAAGTGGTGCCGGGCTGGCTGGCGAAAAAAGAGCCCGGGGCCCCCGGCGCGGGACCCAAACCATGAGTCGCGCCGCTGGTGCGACCCCATTTCCTCCTTTTCCCTATGACCCTTTCCAGGCCGAGGCCGTCGACTGGATCGAGCAGAACTACTCGGTGGTGGTCTCGGCCCCCACCGGAGCGGGCAAGACGCTGATCGCCGAGTTCGTCCTGCGCCGCTGCCTGGAGCGCTGCGAAGGGGTGATCTACACCGCGCCGATCAAGGCCCTCTCCAACCAGAAGTTTCGCGAGTTCGACGGCCTGTTCCCCGGACAGGTCGGCATCCTCACCGGCGACATCACCCACCAGCCGAACGCTCCTTTGGTGATCATGACCACCGAGATCTTCCACAACCAGATCCTGGAGGAGAAGACCGGATTCGAGCGCTTTTCCTGGATCATCTTCGACGAGATCCACTACATCGACGATGCCGAGCGGGGGACGGTGTGGGAGGAGTCGCTGATCTTCATGCCGCCCCACATGCACCTGCTGGCCCTGTCGGCCACCATCCCCAACCGCGAGGAGTTCGCCGGCTGGCTTTCGGCGATCCACGCCTTTCCGGTCCGGCTGGTCCACGAGGAGACGCGTCCCGTTCCGCTGCAGTTCTTCTTCCAGTGCTACGGCAAACTCACCGAAGACCCGCAGCAGCTCCAGCGCATCGGTTTTCGCAAGAACTCGGGCCGCACCCGCCTGGTCGAGCCCGACGCCGAGGAGGCCCGGGCGCTCAACCGGGTGCCGGCGCTGATCGCCCACCTGCAGTCGCTCGACCGCCTGCCCTGCATTTACTTTGCCTTCTCCCGCAAGCGTTGCGAAGCGCTGGCCGAGCAGATATCCCACATGTCTTTTTTGACTGCCGAGGATTCCGAACGGTTGCGGCGCAGGTTCCGTTCGCTGCTCCAGCAGTTCGAACTCGAAGGGGAAGAGGCGGCCGAGGACATGGAGGCGCTGGTGACCCGCGGCGTCGCCTTCCACCACGCCGGCATGCGGCCGGCGGTCAAAGAGGTGGTCGAGCGCCTGTTCACCGAGCGGCTGATCCAGGTGATCTTCACCACCGAGACCTTTGCCCTGGGCATCAACATGCCTGCACGCACGGTGATCTTCGATGAATTGCGCAAGATCTACGGCAAGTACCACCGCGCCCTGCGTACCCGCGATTTCTTCCAGATGGCCGGCAGGGCGGGGCGGCGGGGGATCGACGACAAGGGCTACGTCTACGTCCGGGTCTCTCCCCACGAGATCGAGTTCACCGAGATCCAGCGCATCATGGCCGCCCAGTTCGAGCCGGTGCAGAGCCAGTTCCGCCCTTCCTACGCCACCCTGCTCAACCTGTACGAGAAGTACGGCGACCGGCTGACCGACATCTACCCCCTGTCGCTGCACTGCTTCCAGCAGGGTAAGAACAACCAGAAGAAGGCGGTCGCCGCCATGCGGGGCCGGGTCCAGGTGCTCAAGCGGCTGGGCTTCATCGCCGACAACGGGCTGACCCCCAAGGGCAACTTCGGCAAACGGGTGTACGGGTACGAATTGACCTTGACCGAGTTCTACATGCGCGGCATCCTCGACGGGCTCACCGAGGAGGAGCTGGTGGTGCTGGCGGTGGGGCTGGTCTACGAGCCGCGCAAGTTCCGCGGCAACTACGCGTTCCACCCGATGTCGCGGCAGCTGCTGCGCCACACCCGGCGCATCATGGGGCCGATCTGGGCGGTCGAGCGGGAAGTCGGCGTGATCCCGCCGAGCAAGGAGTTCTACTTCTACCTGACGACGGCGCTGGTGAATTGGCTGCGCGGCGAACCCTTCGCCGAGAGCATGATCCATACCGACGCCAGCGAGGGGGAGGTGGTCCGCTACTACCGCATGGCGGTGCAGGTGCTACGCGAACTCCAGGACGCCCCGTGTTCCGCCAGGCTCAAGGAAAAACTGGCGGTGGCCGTCGAGCTGCTCAACCGCGACGTGGTCGATGCCGCCCGCCAGCTGATGGCCGGGCTGTAGCGCCTTGATTCTGAATGTTGTCTTTTTTGTTCATACGAGCAAATTGGCCTTGACTTATTTATTTGTTCAGTTAAAATAGTCGCATGATTGAGAGGCATCTGAAGCCGTTGGCGTTCGGGGCCGAGTTCGGAAGGCAGATGCGTTTCATTGCCGGGCCGCGCCAATGCGGCAAGACGACGCTCGCCAAAACCTTCCTGGCCGAACAGGGGATGGAGTCGCTCTATTTCAACTGGGATCTCCCGGCCTTGCGCGATCTCTACCGCCGCGACAGCGTTTTTTTCGAATCCGCCCTGCGAGATGCGCACGCTTCCAAAGGGATGGCTTGGTTGTGTCTCGACGAGATCCACAAACTTCCCAAGTGGAAAAACCTGCTCAAAGGTTATTTTGACCAATTTGAGGACATTTGCCGGTTGATCGTCACCGGAAGCGCCCGCCTCGATTGGTTCCGCCGCTCGGGTGACTCGCTCGCGGGCCGGTATTTCCTGTTCAGACTCGGTCCTCTGCTTCTAGCGGAAGTGGTGGGCGCGAACGCACCGTATGCGAAAAAAGGCATGATGGCCGCCGCATGGATCGAGAAGCAAATCGCCTCAACCGGTTACGCCCAGGGCACAATGGAAGACCTGCTTCAGTACAGCGGTTTTCCGGAGCCGTTATTGCGAGCCAAAAATCCGTTTCATGCCCGTTGGCAGCGAGACATGATCGATCGGGTCGTGCGTGAGGACATCCGCGATCTTACCCGCATCCTGGATATCGAAAACACGATCCACCTGCTGCGGCTCCTGCCCGGGCGGGTTGGCTCCCCCCTGTCCATCAACTCTCTCAAAGAAGATTTATCCAACAGCTACACCGCCGTGCGAAACGCCGTTATGGCCCTCCAATTTGCTTATTTGGTTTATCTGGTGCCGCCATTTCAGCGCAACATCGCGCGTTCATTGAAAAAGGAAAAGAAGTGCTATCTGTTTGACTGGTCGCTCGTGCCCGATCCGGCCAAACGTTTTGAAAATTACGTGGCGCACGAACTCAAGAGCCGGGTCGATCTGTGGAGTGACAGCGGCGAGATCGAGGCCGAGTTGTATTATGTCCGCACCAAAGACGGCAAAGAGACCGATTTCTTGATCACCATCGACGGAACGCCCTGGTGCCTGTTCGAAGTCAAGTTATCAAAGACGGACTTGGCGAGTCATAACCTTGCCCACGCGCGCCTGCTGGGCGATATCCCCATCGTCCAACTGACGCACGAACCCGGCGTCTTGAAAAGATCGGGGAGCGCATTCTCGATCTCTGCCAGCCGGTTTTTCAAATAGCCTCGGGGTCAGGTCTCCAGGTTCCAGAAAACATGTTGAATAACTGTGAGATATCTTAGATTATGGGACTCATTGGGAAAAACTTGGTAATTTTGGAAACTCTGGACAATGGGGATGGCACTTGACAGCATCAGAGGCCTTTCAGGATCGAGTTTCTCAAAACGCCATCCCTATGGTTTCCCAGCCGGATCGCTTGAATTCGGGTTTTTCCTGGGGTACCATTCGGCTATGGGCAAAAGAATTTTCCTGTCAGTGGATCCATGACGCTTGATTTGACTACTCTGGAAAATGCGTTGATGCGGCTGCGCGAGGCGTTGCTGACGCTCGACACGCCGGGGAATGCGAGTCCGACGATGCGTCGTCTGATCCGCACCGCCTGCGTCAAAACCTTTGAATATACCTACGAACTCTCGTGGAAGATGATAAAACGCCAGTTGGAGATGACCTCCGAAAGTCCAGATGCGATAGATCAGTTCAGCTATCGCGAACTCATCCGTACGGCAGCTGAACGCGGTCTCATCGCCGATGCCGAAAACTGGTTCGCTTACCGTGAGGAACGCAATATCACTTCGCATACCTACGACGAAGTTAAGGCCGACGAGGTCATTGCGGCGGCGCTGCCGGTGAGCTGGATGCCCGGCGTGCCGGGGTCGGCATCGACC